>WGCP01000131.1 GCA_015493715.1 Desulfobulbaceae bacterium | reverse complement strand
TCCGTATCTTCAAACTGATCTCCACTGACGATAAGCGCTTTCACAATGTGCTCCTTTTTTTGTTATGCCTGAATTATTACCCCTTGATGACGGCAAGAGGCCGCAGGGTGACAATTACCTCTACCAGATCCAGCTGATTTTCAATGACCTGATCTATGTCTTTATACGCGCCCGGGGCCTCGTCAAGATCGCGCCTGCCGCGAACAGCGTGCAGAATACCCTGGTCCTCAAGTTTTTTCCGCTCTTCTTTCAGATCAAGACTGCGCCGGGCCTGTTTGCGTCCCATCTTTCTCCCGGCCCCGTGGGAACAGGAGGTAAAACTCTCCCTGTTGCCTTTGCCCCTGACCAGGTAACTCGGCATGCCCTGTGAACCAGGAATAATGCCCGTCTCACCTTTGCGGGCGCTGGTGGCGCCTTTCCTATGCACCAGGACATTTTTGTGGAAATGGATCTCAAAGCTGGCATAATTATGAGCAATGTTGATACACTCTCCAAACCGGATCGGGCCGGCGACCGTTTGCAGGGCCTCCTTGACCCGTTCCATCATCAGTTGACGGTTGGCCAGGGCAAAGGCCACGCAGTACTCCATCTCGCGCAGATACTGCCTGCCCTCATCGCTGTCAATCGGTAGATAGGCGAGTTGTCGGTTTTTCGGGACTGCGGGCCCAAAACCGCCTGCCCTGGCTATCGCAAGTTTATTGTAAAAGTCGGCGACCTTATATCCCAGGTTCCTGGAGCCGGAATGGATCATTAGCCAGATAAAGCCGTCGCTGCCCTTCTGGATTTCAATGAAATGATTGCCGCCGCCCAGGGTGCCAAGCTGGGTCATGGCATTGTGATATTCACGGGAGACAACCGGCAGATCAGCAAGCATTACTCCCTGCTTCACCGGTTTGGGCATCAGATGGGCGTCCTGCGGTTTCCCGTGATGCTTAAATCCCACCGGAACACTCTTTCTGATCAGGCGCATAATCCCCTTGAGCTGCCTGCTGTCCAGGGAACGCAGCGAGGTCTTTTGCGCGCACATGCCGCAGCCTATGTCCACCCCGACCGCGTTGGGAACAACAACCCCGTCAGTGGCCATGACCCCGCCGATGGGCATGCCGTAACCCATGTGGGCATCTGGCATAACGGCAATGTGACTGTGAACAAAGGGCAGGTTGGCAATATTTTTTGCCTGCTCCATGGCCCCATTGTCAATGTCTTTGAGCCAGAGCTTGATCGGTTTGTTTTCAGTGTCGATTATCCGCTGCATGGAGATATCCCTCCGATCACGGGCTGGTCGACGTCATAACTCTGCTTGAGGCGACAGGGTCATCAGGGTAATGCGGCCATGGCCGTTTTGATCAATTCCATGATTGTCTGTCTGATTCTACTGTCCTAACTCCAGACACCTGCTATCTGTTGACCACATTTTGCGCAGCGGCCGTCGCTTAATGTATTCTTCCTGATGCTGAATCCATAGCGGCTGATCAGCTCCTCCCCGCATCCCGGACAGTAGGTATTTTCTCCACCCTCACCTGGAATATTGCCCTCATAGACGTAGTTAAGCCCCTCGTCAAGACCGATTTTTCGTGCTTCCCGCAGGGTTTCCACCGGCGTCGGCTGCCGGTCCGTCATTTTGTAGGTCGGATAAAAGGCCGTCACATGCCAGGGGATGTCGGGTGAAACCGATTTGACAAACCGGGCAATTTGGCGCAGCTCTTCAGGTGAATCGTTGAGGCCCGGAATAATAAGGGTCGTTACCTCCACCCAGACTCCCAGTTCATGCATGAGACTGACATTATCAAGTACCGGCTGCAGATGCGCCTTGCAGACTTTTTTATAAAAATCATCGGTGAATGCCTTGATATCAATATTGATCCCATCAAGAACCAGCGCCAGATGTCGGGTAACCTCCGGTGTCATGTAGCCGTTACTGACAAAGACGTTCTTCAGTCCCCTCTCGTGGGCTATCACGGAACAGTCATAGGCAAATTCATAAAAAATTGTCGGCTCCACATAGGTATAACAGACGCTCGCGCATCCGGTCCGGGCCGCATCTTCCACCACCGCCTCCGCTGTCCGTTCCCTGCCTGTAATCTCACCATTATGCGCATGGGGATATTGTGAAATGTCGTAATTCTGGCAATGCAGGCAGCGAAAATTGCAGCCGACGGTTGAGATGGAATAGGCGGTGCTTGCGGGCAGAAAATTAAACAGCGGTTTTTTTTCAATGGGATCGATATTTTCCGCGATCAACTTGCCGTATACCAGGCTGTACAGCTTGCCGTCCCTGTTTTCACGCACCCCGCAGAGACCGCGTTTTCCATCTTTTATGTGACAGTGATGGTTGCACAGTTGACATATCACCTCATTATTCTTACTGGAATCATAGAACATTGCCTCTTTCATGATACCTGTCCTCCCCACTCTGGAAAAAATGATTTTTATGCCTATAGTAGAGACAATAAGATCTTTTTGAAGGGTTTCAAAATTTTTCTTGTTTCCTGAAATTTATTGTTCCCTGAAAATAAAGAGTTGGAGGACAACCATGGATAAGGGATCGTACGGACGACGTGACAGACTTATTGTCGAAAAAGAACATGATACCTATCGGGAAGCCAAAAAATGGCCGGAGGGAACGGTCTGCACCGTCTGCGGCGCAGTGTTCACAGAGGGCCGCTGGAGCTGGAAGGACGCGCCTGTCCAGGCCAATGAGGTGATCTGTCCCGCCTGTCGTCGAATTAAAGACAAATATCCGGCGGGATTTCTCGAAATCAACGGCTCCTTCTTTGCTCAGCACAGGGAAGAAATACTTGGCCTGCTCAACAATGAAGAGAAAATCGAAAAAGAGGAACATCCCATGGAACGGATAATGGCCATTGAGAAGGACGGGGAAAAAACCATGGTCACCACCACCGGAATCCACATTGCCCGCCGGTTGGGAGAAGCGCTTGTCCACGCCTATCAGGGCGACCTCTCGATTACCTACGGTGATGGAGAAAAGACGATACGGGTCGTCTGGCAGCGCGATTAAACAAACCGGTCGCCGGAGATTACACCCGATTATTTTTCGCTTGCCCTTCGGCGCTGGTGAATGGGACAAAGGCCACGGGCAGGATATTTTTTCTGCTCAGCCGGCCTTTGTCGTCTTTTTGAATCAGCAACAGTTCCTGGGGCCTGTGGGAAGCTCCGACCGGGATGACTAACCTGCCGCCGGGCTTCAACTGCTCAACCAGCGCCGGAGGTACCTGCTCGGCGGCGGCCGTGACGATAATTCCATCAAAAGGGGCATGTTCCGGCCATCCCTGTGTTGCATCGCCCTGGCTGACCTCAACATTTGTATACCCGAGTTTTTCAAGAAGAGAGGCAGCATTTTTCGCCAAGGTCGGAACAATCTCCTGGGTATAGAGTTTTTTTACAAGCCGTGCAAGCACCGCCGCCTGATAGCCTGACCCGGCGCCCACTTCCAACATAACGTCATCCTTGCCCGGACGGAGCAGGTCCGTCATCAGGGCAACAATATAGGGCTGTGAAATGGTTTGACCATTACCAATAGGCAGGGGTCTGTTCTCATAGGCCCAGGGCTTGAGTTCATCCGGCACAAAGGCCTCTCTCGGCACCTCGGCCATGGCCTGCATAACCT
>WGCP01000130.1 GCA_015493715.1 Desulfobulbaceae bacterium | reverse complement strand
TCCGTATCTTCAAACTGATCTCCACTGACGATAAGCGCTTTCACAATGTGCTCCTTTTTTTGTTATGCCTGAATTATTACCCCTTGATGACGGCAAGAGGCCGCAGGGTGACAATTACCTCTACCAGATCCAGCTGATTTTCAATGACCTGGTCTATGTCTTTATACGCGCCCGGGGCCTCGTCAAGATCGCGCCTGCCGCGAACAGCGTGCAGAATACCCTGGTCCTCAAGTTTTTTCCGCTCTTCTTTCAGATCAAGACTGCGCTGAGCCTGTTTGCGTCCCATCTTTCTCCCGGCCCCGTGGGAGCAGGAGGTAAAACTCTCCCTGTTGCCCTTGCCCCTGACCAGGTAACTCGGCATCCCCTGTGAACCCGGAATAATGCCCGTCTCACCTTTGCGGGCACTGGTGGCGCCTTTCCGGTGCACCAGGACTTTTTTGTGGAAATGGGTCTCAAACCTGGCGTAATTATGAGCTATATTGATAAACTGTCCAAATTGGACCGGGCCGGCGACCGTTTGCAGGGCCTCCTTGACCCGTTCCATCATCAGTTGACGGTTGGCCAGGGCAAAGGCCACGCAGTACTCCATCTCGCGCAGATACTGCCTGCCCTCATTGCTGTCCACCGGCAGATAGGCGAGTTGCCAATTTTTCGGGACTGCGGGCCCAAAACTGCCTGCCCTGGCTATCGCAAGTTTATTATAGAAGTTGGCGACCCGATATCCCAGGTTTCTGGAGCCGGAATGGATCATTAGCCAGATAAAGCCGTCGCTGCCCTTCTGGATTTCAATGAAATGATTGCCGCCGCCCAGGGTGCCAAGCTGGGTTATGGCATTGTGATATTCACGGGAGACAACCGGCAGATCAGCAAGCATTACTCCCTGCTTCTCCGGTTGGGGCATCAGGTAGACGTCCTGCGGTTTCCCGTGATGCTTAAATCCCACCGGAACACTCTTTCTGATCAGGCGCATAATCCTCTTGAGCTGCCTGCTGTCCAGGGAACGCAGCGACGTCTTTTGCGCGCACATGCCGCAGCCTATGTCCACCCCGACCGCGTTGGGAACAACCACCCCGTTGGTGGCCATGACCCCGCCGATGGGCATGCCGTAACCCATGTGGGCATCTGGCATAATGGCAATGTGACTGTGAACAAAGGGCAGGTTGGCAATATTTTTTGCCTGCTCCATGGCCCCATTGTCAATGTCTTTGAGCCAGAGCTTGATCGGTTTGTTTTCAGTGTTGATTACCCGCTGCATGGAGATATCCTTCCGGTCCAAGGCTGGTCGCCAGCATAACGCTGTTGATATCCAGGTGGTCGGTCCAGGTTTTGCTCTCTTGATGAAGCGGCGTCAACCAGAATTGTTCGATCTCTCCGGCAAGAGTGAGGTGTTTCCAGAGATCGGCAATCCTTGAGAGCAATGTTTCCCGACTGGAAAAATACTGCGGTCGCCCCTTGATTATGGACACTGTTTTTTCCAGTCCATGCAGGCCAATGGCAAGGCCCAGCTCCCGAAAGGCAAGGCGGTATTCCGCCGGGTACTTGAGGGTTCCGGAAAGAATAAATCGCTCCAGCCCGTCTGCCGCATCCGCAAGCATGTCAATGAGCAGCTCTTCCAGGAGAAAATCGCTTCCGCCTGCAACCTGCGCCAGCAGACAACCATCGGCCAGCAGACCACCGATACCCAGCGGATCATCGGTTCGCAGGCTCATCTGTCCGCACATGGCCATGGCCTCCGCGATTTCCCGGTCCAGATTGGGTGATGAAGACGAATTCGGATTGTTTTTCGCTGTTGCGGTAAGAGACAGATAGGTGACCAGGGCGTCAAGGGCATCATGCTGCCCCATTGACATCACCAGGGGACGGGAGAGATCAATGCTCATCTTCCAGTACATGCGTTTTGTCGATGAGCCTGTTACGGCAGAGGTAAATGCGGCATGGGCCGCCTTGGCCAGCTCCATGGCCCAGCGATGATAACGCATCCTGCCGGTAACCTCGGCAACCCGGTTTAGGGCATGCATCCATTTGGTCAGATAATGAAAGTACTGTCCGTCCCGGTCCCATTCAAGTTGGTCATCATACGGCTCATCCGGCCCGCGTTCAGGAAGGTTTTTCCCTATTCTTAAACCTCCGCCCGTGGGGTGCCGCCTGCCTGCTTCCCCATCAAGACCACTTATCCAGCCGGTGCGGGGATCATCCTCGCGATGTCGTCCCAGCACCGCATGCACCTGATCCACCAGGGAGAGGGCCATTTTTTTATACCGCTCTTCACCCGTCTTCTGGAAAAGGTCCAGAAAATTACAGACAGCAAAGGCGTCCGTCCATAGGTAGCGACGGGGAGGGGCATTGCCGGTCAGACCTGTACGCTCGGCAAATCCCTCCATGATTTTTTGTATTATTTCGGCATGTTCGTTCATTTTCCTTACTCTTTAAAATCATTTATTGCTCTTCCCGGGGACAACATCTCCCGGTCGGCAAACAGGGATGCGAAGGTATTATTGCCGCACCCTTACCCGACAAGTTGCGCAAGAATTTTGAAGTCGGAACGCATGGCCGCCGCAATTTTTGGAAATCGCATGCCAGCCGCAGGATGATAGGAAATAAAATACCTGCGTCCGTTACGAGCAACCAGGGTTCCATGGGCCTGACTGATTTTTACCGGCTCACCCAGCAGTCCAAGAGATGCAACACGACCACACAGGACAATGATTTTCGGGTCAATACATTGTATCTGCGGAAGCAGCCAATTGTTAATACAGGTTGTCAGCTCACTGGCTGTCGGTGTTCGATTGGAGGGTGGTCGACATTTGACACAACTGGTTATAAAAACAGCATCACGCCTGATCCCATGTTCCGCAAACAGCTGCTCCAGAAATTTACCTGATGGCCCTATAAACGGATGGCCACTCCGGTCTTCTTTAGCACCCGGCGCTTCACCGATGAACAGAAGACGGGCCCGGGGATTGCCCTCGCCGGGAACCGCATGCTGCCGCTGTCCTGCCAGATCGCATTTCCGGCAGTTACGGATGGCGGCTGCCAGCGTATCAAGTCCGTCTTCAGTCCTGCTCAACTCCATACACCTGCTATCTGTTGACCGCATTTTGCGCATCGGCCGTCACTTAATGTATTCTTCCTGATGCTGAAACCATAGCGGCTGATCAACTCCTCTCCGCATCCGGGACAGTAAGTATTTTCTCCACCCTCACCGGGAATATTGCCTTCATAGACATAGTGCAGCCCTTCTTCAAGACCTATGTCGCGGGCGATACGCAGAGTTTCCACCGGCGTCGGTTTTCGGTCCATCATTTTGTAGGTCGGATAAAAGGCCGTCACATGCCAGGGGATGTCGGCTGAAACCGATTTGACAAACCGGGCAATTTGGCGCAGCTCTTCAGATGAATCGTTGAGGCCTGGAATAAGCAGGGTCGTTACCTCCACCCAGACTCCCAGTTCATGCATGAGTCTGACATTATCAAGTACCGGCTGCAGATGCGCCTTGCAGACCTTTTTATAAAAATCATCGGTGAATGCCTTGATATCAATATTGATCCCATCAAGAACCGGCGCCAGATGTCGGGTAACCTCCGGTGTCATGTAGCCGTTACTGACAAAAACGTTCTTCAGTCCACGCTCATGGGCTATCACGGAACAGTCATAGGCAAATTCATAAAAAATTGTCGGTTCCACGTAGGTATAACAGACACTCGCGCATCCGGTCCGGGCCGCATCTTCCACCACTGCCTCCGCTGTTCGTTCCCTGCCTGTAATCTCGCCGTTATGCGCATGCGGATATTGTGAAATATCGTAATTCTGACAATGCAGACAGCGAAAATTGCAGCCGACGGTTGAGATGGAATAAGCGGTGCTTGCGGGCAGAAAATTGAACAGCGGTTTTTTTTCAATGGGATCGATATTTTCCGCGATCAACTTGCCGTATACCAAGCTGTACAGCTTGCCGTCCCTGTTTTCCCGCACCCCGCAGAGACCGCGTTTTCCCTCCTTGATGTGACAGTGATGATTGCACAGTTGACATATCACCTCTTTATTCTTACCGGAATCATAGAACATTGCCTCTTTCATGATACCTGTCCTCCCCACTCTGGAAAAAATGATTTTTATGCCTATAGTAGAGACAATAAGATCTTTTTGAATGGTTTCAAAATTTTTCTTGTTTCCTGAAATTTCTTGTTTCCTGAAAATAAACAGTTGGAGGACAACCATGGATAAGGGATCGTACGGACGACGTGACAGACTCATTGTCGAAAAAGAACATGATACCTATCGGGAAGCCAAAAAATGGCCGGAAGGGACGGTCTGTACCGTCTGCGGCGCAGTGTTCGCCGGCGGGCGATGGAGCTGGAAAGATGCGCCTGTCCAGGCCAATGAGGTTATATGTCCGGCCTGCCGTCGAATTGAGGACAAATATCCGGCGGGATTTCTTGAAATCAACGGCTCCTTCTTTCCTCAGCACAGGGAAGAAATACTTGGCCTGCTCAACAATGAAGAGAAAATCGAAAAAGAGGAACATCCCCTGGAACGGATAATGGCCATTGAGGAGGACGGGGAAAAAACCCTGGTCACCACCACTGGAATCCACATCGCCCGCCGGTTGGGCGAAGCGCTTGTCCATGCCTATCAGGGCGACCTCTCGATTACCTACGGTGATGGAGAAAAGACGATACGGGTCGTCTGGCAGCGCGATTAAACAAACCGGTCGCCGGAGATTACACCCGATTATTTTTCGCTTGCCCTTCAGTGCTGGTGAATGGGACAAAGGCCACGGGCAGGATATTTTTCCTGCTCAGTCGGCCTTTGTCGTCTTTTTG
>WGCP01000129.1 GCA_015493715.1 Desulfobulbaceae bacterium | reverse complement strand
AGGACAGATCCCCAAACGTTCTTTCAAACAGGGTGATCGTATTCGTGCCTATCTGCTGGAAGTGCGCCAGGAAAGCAGAGATGCGCAACTGCTGCTCAGTCGTACCTGCAATGAGTTTCTTGTTAAACTTTTTGAATTGGAAGTTCCTGAAATTGCAGAGGGTATTGTCAAAATAATGGGATGCAGCCGGGAGCCCGGGTTTCGGGCCAAGATCGCAGTGTCCTCCATTGAGTCCGATGTTGATCCGGTGGGTGCCTGTGTCGGCCTGAAGGGGTCGCGGGTACAGAACGTTGTTCAGGAACTGCAGGGGGAACGGATCGATATCGTTCCCTGGAGTCCCGATCCTGCGAAATATGTCTATAATGCTCTGGCACCTGCAGAAGTGTCCATGGTCATTGTCGATGAGGAAAATAGGCTTCTGCTTGTTGTTGTGCCGGACGATCAGCTTTCTCTGGCCATCGGCAGACAGGGACAGAATGTACGGCTGGCATCCAAACTGATGAGCTGGCGTATTGATGTCAAGAGCGAACAACGGTACTCTAATCTTGAAAATCCCGGCTATCAGACCCTGACTGCTATTGATGGCGTTGACGAGAGCATGGCGGATCGGTTTTTCGCCGCCGAAATCCTCTCGGCAGCCATGTTGGCCGAGATGGAACCGGGCGACATTGCTGCGGCAGGTCGAATAGGTGAAGAGCAGGCGGAGAGAATAAAAATCTTGGCCGCTGAAATTCCACCAGTGGAATTGGAGAATGAACAGCCGGCAGCGGTGACTGACCAGGTCGCAGAAGGCGGAGACGCGCAAGTGTCGGAGTCGGAGCCTGTTGATGCGGCTGTAGAAGTCGCCGGGTCGGCTGCGGAAGATGATGAGCAACCGGATGATTCTGCGCAGGAAGATAGTGAGATGGAAGAGAATTTACCGACAACCGGAGACGGTGAATCGGAATCCTGATGAGGCGGCGGCATGTGCCGGTACGTACCTGTAAGGGATGCGGGGCCAAGCGGCCTCAGAGGGAATTGAGACGTTTTGTGTTGGAAAAAGGCGTAATGGTGGAGAGCAGGATATCTTCAGGGCGTGCAGTGTACTGCTGCAGGCTGGAGACTTGTTTAGAGCGATTGCTGAAGAATAAGAAAGCGTTGAACCGGGCTTTTCGTTTGAAGAATTGACGGAACAGGACAGGAGTATTGAATGAGCAGGGTCCGTATTTATGAGTTGGCCAAAGAGGCGGGACTAAAAAGCAAGGAGCTGGCTGATAAGCTTATAGCCTTGGGATATCCTATTAAAGGGCATAGTTCGACAGTGGATGATGATATGGCTGCCGAGATCCGTCGCAAGGTTTTCGGGCAGGGCGCTGTTGAGGTTACCGATGAGCATATCCACATGAAAAAACGGTCGGCAGCGGTGCGTAAGCGAACAACAACCGTTGTCAGACGGCGCTCCAAAGCCCAAAAAGAAAAGGCTGCTAAAAAAGAAGAAGAGATCAGCCTGGCTGAGGAAACTGCACAAAAAGAGCCGGTAATGGAAGCCTCCGAATCGATGGCCGAGGATGTTGCCCCGCAGGCGGTGGAATTGGAAGAATCAACGGCGGTCGAGGCTGCCGAAGAATGCGTCCAGCCCGACGAAGCAGAACAGATGGAGGGTCAGGAGGCCGAGCAGCCTTTGATGGAGTCTGAAGCAGAGGTGCCTGAATCCGATGACGAAGAAGCGGAACCGATACAGGCGGAGACCCCGCCGGTTGCTGCGGAACAGGCTGCAGGAAAATTAACTGATACCGTTGATAAGGTAAAGAAAAAACAGCCGGAAGAACCAAAACGTTCCAAAAGTCTGGCCAAGGTTGTGGGACAGGTCACCATTCATATACCCGAGAAAAAACCCCGTCCGGCAAGACGACCTGCTCGTCCGAAACAGGGCGGGGCTGGTCAAATACCCCAACCAGCGAATGTGGGTGATCGCGGCCCGGCAAGGGGGAAGAAAAAAGGTAAACGTGTTGTCGCCATCGGTAGTGAGCAGGACAGGGCCAAAAAAGGCGGAAAAAGCGGTAAGAAGGGTCGTCGTCGCATCAATTTTTCCAGGAATGGGGATGTTGAGTTTATGCGTCCCCGCCGTGGACGAAAAAGAAAAGATGCCTTCAGAAAAAAATCAGCACCCAGGGAACCTGTTGCCGAGATGAAGGCCATCAAAAAACGAATCAAGGTGGTGGAAACCATTACGGTTGGTGAGTTGGCCAAGCGGATGGGCGTTAAGGTCGGGGAGGTTATTGCCAAACTTATGGGCCTTGGCGTCATGGCCACGGTTAACCAGTCCCTTGATGTGGATACAGCCATCCTTGTCGCCTCGGATTTTGGGTATGAAGTTGAACAGGCCATGACCGATGAGCTTGAAATTGAAGCATTGCAGGTCCTGGAAGATGAACAGGGTGGGGAAACAATGCCCCGACCTCCCGTGGTAACGGTTATGGGGCATGTCGATCACGGCAAGACTTCCATTCTTGATGCCATACGAAAGACCGATGTGGCTGAAGGGGAGGCAGGAGGTATTACCCAGCATATCGGCGCTTATCACGTTAAATCACCGTCCGGGGATATTACATTTGTCGATACGCCCGGCCATGCGGCGTTTACCGAGATGCGCTCCCGTGGCGCCAAGGTGACTGATATTGTGGTTCTGGTCGTTGCTGCCGATGATGGTGTAATGGACCAGACGAAAGAGGCTATCGCCCACTCCCAGGCGGCAAATGTACCTATCGTGGTTGCCGTCAATAAGATCGACAAGGATAATGCAAACCCGGAACGTGTACAACGCGAGCTGGGAGAGTTCGGCCTTTTACCTGAGGCATGGGGCGGAGACACAATTTTTTGTGAGACCTCGGCGAAAAAAGGGATTGGCATTGTGGAGCTGTTGGAAAATATTCAGTTGCAGTCCGAATTGCTTGAACTAAAGGCCGATCCGGAGCGGCGGGCAAAGGGAACTATTATTGAAGCCAAGCTGCATAAGGGGCGTGGCCCGGTCGCTACGGTGCTGGTTCAGGAGGGAACCCTTCGGGCCGGGGATAATTTTGTCGCCGGCAGGTTTAGCGGTAAGGTCCGTATGCTGCTTAATGAGCGGGGAGAACGTGTTAAAGATGCGGGTCCCGCCATCCCGGTTGAAGTCCAGGGGATCAGCGGAGTTCCCCACGCAGGGGATGAATTTGTTGTCGTTCCCGATGAAAAGATGGCAAAATCGGTTGCCGCGTCCCGGCAGCTCAAGGCCCGGGAGAGCGAATTGGCCTCGTCCTCAAAGGTATCTCTGGATAACTTGTTTGAAAAGATGGCGGAACAGGAGGTTCAGGAACTGAAAATGATTCTGCGGGCCGATGTGCAGGGAACGCTGCAGGCGTTTGGCCAGGCGGCGGAAAAGCTGTCTACCGATGAGGTCAAGGTCAAGGTTCTGCATGAGGGCACCGGTTCCATCACTGAAAATGATGTGCATCTCGCCGCTGCTTCCGATGCCGTCATTATCGGCTTTAATGTCCGGCCTTCGGTTAAGGTGAAGGATCTTGCCGGGCGTGAAGGCGTTGACATCCGGTCGTATGATGTTATCTATCATGCCCTGGAAGATATTGAAAAGGCCATGGTTGGTCTGTTGGCGCCGAGCTTTGTAGAACGGGTGATCGGTACGGCCGAGGTCCGAGAGACCTTTCATGTGCCCAAGGTCGGGACCATTGCCGGCTGCGCGGTTGTTGACGGTAAGATTGAACGCAATGCGAGTGTGCGGGTCCTGCGCGATGGTGTGGTTATTTATACCGGCAATATCGGTTCGCTTAAACGATTTAAAGATGATGCCAAAGAGGTCTTGACCGGTTACGAGTGTGGTATCGGCGTTGAAAATTTTAATGATATCAAAGTCGGAGATACTCTTGAAGCTTTTGTCATGGATGAGGTTGAGGCAACCCTGTAACGTTCCTGCGTGATACTGATGGAATTTGATTTCACAGTGCCCGGTCTGGGCAAACCCCAATCCTCACGTCCCAAAAGAGTGGCGGAGGCGATAAAAAATGAGCTGTCCGTTCTTCTTTTGCGGGAGGTGGCGGATCCGCGTCTTGCGGCGATCAGTTTCTCCCAGGTGGTGGTTTCACCGAACCTGAAACAGGCCAAGATTTATTTTGTCCTGCCGGTCGGCGGTGATGCAAAAAAAGTGTTACGGGCTCTTCGCAAGGCCCGAGGTTTTTTCCGCAGTCATTTGGCCAAGACGCTAAATTTACGCTATACGCCTGATCTGGCTTTTTATTTTGATGATATCAATGAAGAGGTTGATCGTATCGATACGTTGTTGCGGGAGATAGCGGCGGAGCATGACGGAAACGATGACCGGGATTAAGGGACCGTCTGGTCTGATTGCCCAAAGCGAAGAAATTATTCTGGTAACGCATATCAAGCCGGATGGCGATGCCTTGGGATCTCTTCTTGGACTGGCCGATGTATTACGTTCCATGGGGAAAAGAGTCCTCTGTTATCTTGAGGAAGAGGTTCCGGAACTGTACAAGTTCCTTCCCGGCGCAGCGCTGATAGAAACGTCTTTTTCGGCGGTACGGAATTTTCTTCGGACGGCTGGAGAAAGCGTCGCGGTTATTGCCCTTGATTGCGGAGATATGAATCGATTGGGAAGATCAGGGCCATCATTGCACAAAATACATCCATTTGCGGTTATTGATCATCATAAGGGCAATACAGGTTTTGGTGATATGAACTGGATTGAGCCGCATCGTTCCTCCACGGGTGAAATGATTGTCGACCTGGTGGACGGATTGGGCGTTCGACTCTCATCCCAGGCGGCAACCTGTCTGTACACGGCCCTTGTTACCGATACCGGTTCGTTTCGTTACGCGTCGACCTCCAGTCATACGTATCGGGTGGCTGCGTGCCTGGTAGAATGTGGAGCTGAGCCGGGAAAGATTAATGAACAACTCTACGATAATTACCCGCTCAAACGTCTGTTGCTTATGCAGCAGGTGTTGGGGACTTTGCGGATGTTCGCCGATGATCGAATCGGCGTCATTTGTGTCAGACGGAGCATGCTGGAACAGACCGGCGCCACTCTTTCGGATACGGAAAATTTCATTAATCTTCCCAGGGCGGTGAATACGGTTCAGGTGGCGGTTTTTTTTAAAGAGGGAGAAAACATGATTTCCGTCAGCCTTCGCTCGCGTGGAGATTGTGATGTGTCCATGGTGGCGGCCAGGTTCGGCGGCGGCGGCCATGCCCTTGCCAGTGGTTTTCGGGCTGGCGGCATCAGACTTGATGATCTGCAAAACAAGGTGCTGCGCGAGCTTTTGCTGCAATTAGACGGTTGAGTCATGGCCAAATGGGAACCTGTTGTTGTCGAGGGGCAACCTTTTTCGGCCGGAGTAATGTTGATCGACAAGCCAACGGGTATTACCTCCTTTGGTATTGTCCGCAAGGTGCGACGGCTGTTGGGTGTTAAAAAAGTCGGTCATGCCGGAACATTGGATCCCTTTGCCGGCGGCCTGTTAATCGTCTGTGCGGGCAGGGGCGCGACCAGGCACATAGAACAGTTTATGCAGGGCCGGAAGAGATATCGTGCCATTCTTCAGCTTGGGGTCGAAACCGAGACCCAGGACCGGGAAGGCAGGATAACAGCCACGGCTGCGGTACCTGAATTGAACCGTGGTGTCATCGAACAATGTCTTGAAGAATTTGTCGGCCCGCAATTGCAGGCGCCGCCACCGTTTTCGGCGGCAAAGCACAAGGGCAAGCCTCTGTATTATTATGCCCGAAAAGGTATCATGATACGGAAAGAACCCAAGGCTATTGAAATTTATACGATTCTCTGTCTGGGGTATGATGAATGCAATCATTTACTTGATTGTGAGATTACCTGCAGTCGTGGAACCTATATTCGGGTGTTGGCGGCTGATGTTGGGAAAAAATTAGGTTGCGGTGCTCATCTTCATGCTCTCAGACGGACGCAGAGCGGTAGCTTTACCGTCGATAGAGCACTTGCAGGCACGATGCTGGATGCGGATAATGCGTTGGAGCAATTGTTGTCGGGCATGATGACTGTTGATCAGGCCCTAGCCTGTGCAAATAAATGAGCCTGTTGATTCACGAATCAGGAAAGAAAATATATTGACTTACCCTGTTCCCCGAACCGTCCCTCCGGTTCGGACATGAAGGAACAGATTAATCCAGACTCCTGTGGAGGCTGAGGGCGCAGTAACGGCTTCCCTGGTAGCAGAAGGACGACAAATGGAGGTCCATTGTGGCACAGACGACGGAAAAGAAAAAAGAGATTATTGAGAAATTTAAGACCCATGATACCGATACCGGTTCCTGCGAGGTGCAGATTGCCCTACTGACTGAACGAATTCAGTACTTGACCGAGCATTTTAAACAACATGCCAAGGATCATCATTCCAGACGTGGCCTGTTGAAGCTGGTCGGACAACGGCGAAGCCTGCTCAAATATCTCCAGAAAAAAGATATAACCAAGTATCGGAGTTTGATTAAAGAACTCGGGATACGTAAATAATAAATACCGGCGGGGTCGATTATCCGGCCGAAGCCGCGCACTGCCTGTAGATCGTCCCGTGGTCTTTTCAGGACGATTTTTCAAAAATGCACAAGGCCGAATCTGATAATAAAAAACGTAAGGTTTTCAGTCCACAGTGACAACAAAATGATGAAAATATTCCGGTACAATAAAACTTGCACCGGTTGTTTTCATTTCAAAGGATCGATATCCCGCCGGAGGAAAAAGGATTTCTTCGCTGTGATGGTTGATTCTTCATCAATCGGCAAGGGCCGAGACAGGAGTATGTATGCAGAAGAAAGTTGAAACCGTTATCGGTGGCCGCAGCATGGCCTTCGAAACCGGAAAAATGGCAAAACAGGCTAGCGGCTCTGTTGTGGTGACCTGTGGTGATACCATGGTGCTGGTCACTGCGGTTGCGGAAAAAAAGAGCAAGGATATGGGTTTTTTGCCGCTGACCATTGAATATCAGGAGCGGATGTATGCCGCCGGTCGCATTCCGGGGAGTTATTTCCGTCGTGAAATTGGCCGCCCCAGTGAAAAAGAGGTGTTGACCTGCCGCTTGATCGACAGGCCGCTCAGACCGCTTTTTCCCAAAGGATACATGTGTGAGACCCAGGTCATCATAACCGTTTTTTCGGCGGATCAGGAAATCGACCCTGATATACTGGCCATGAATGGTGCCTCGACGGCGCTTGCTATTTCCGATATTCCCTGGCAGGGACCAATTGCCGCCGCTCGGGTCGGCTATATAGATGGTGATTATGTCCTTAATCCCACCAAGACACAGTTGGAAAAATCAGACATGAACTTGGTAGTCGCCGGCACGGAAAAGGCAGTCGTCATGGTTGAAGGTCGAACCGGCGAGCTGGCTGAGGAAGTGATTTTGGAGGCGATCTTTTTTGCCCATGAGGGAATGCAACCGCTTATTGAGTTGCAAAATGACCTACGCTCGGAGATCGGAAAAGAAAAACGTGAGGTTGCCCCTCCGACCGTAAATGAAGAATTGCAGGCCAGGGTCGAAGAACTTGCCTCTGCAGGTATGGAGGAAGTTGTTACCACGGCCGACAAAATGGCTAGAGGTGATCGTTATGACCGCTTGAAAGCGGAGGTCCTTGCCGCACTTGATGAGGAAGAATACACAGGTGAATCCGAGGTAAGCGGTCTGCTCTCCGCCTATAAAAAACGGGTCATGCGTGGCCGTATTGTCGAGAAGGGCGAGCGCCTTGACGGACGGAATTTTGAAGAAGTACGCCCCATATCCTGTGAGGTCGGCGTGTTGCCCCGTGCCCACGGTTCAGCGCTGTTTACCCGTGGCGAAACCCAAGCCATGGTGATTGCAACCCTCGGCAGTGAACGGGATGAGCAGCATCTTGAAGGGCTGTCCGGTGATGTTTATCGTCGGTTTATGCTCCATTATAACTTTCCCCCCTTCTGTGTCGGTGAGGTACGGTTCATGCGTGGACCGAGTCGGCGGGATATCGGGCACGGCACGCTTGCCCGCAGGGGTATTGAGGCCGTTCTTCCCGATGGTGACAGCTTTCCTTATACCATGCGGGTGGTATCCGAGGTCCTGGAATCCAACGGTTCTTCGTCCATGGCCACGGTCTGCGGCGGCAGCCTGGCCCTGATGGATGCCGGTGTATCCATTAAGAGCCCCGTTTCCGGGGTGGCTATGGGGCTGATCAAAGAAGGCGACGAGGTCGTTGTATTAACGGATATCCTCGGTGATGAAGATCATCTAGGCGATATGGACTTTAAGGTCGTCGGAACCAGGGAAGGCATTACCGCCCTGCAGATGGATATTAAGATTGACGGTGTTGATCGCGAAATCATGGGCCGGGCCCTGTCTCAGGCCAAGGACGGACGTCTGCATATCCTGGGAAAGATGGAAGAGGCTATTGCATCTCCGCGCCTGGATGTTTCCGAGTATGCGCCTAAATACATTACAATCAAGATTCATCCCGACAAAATTCGTGATATTATCGGCCCCGGCGGCAAGATAATTCGTGAGATGACCGCCGAATACGAATCCAAAATCGATGTCGAAGATGACGGTACCATCAAGATCTTTTCAACCAGCGCCGAGCAGGGCGAAGCCCTGGTTAAGCATATTGAGGAGATGACGGCCATGCCTGAGATAGGCAAGGTGTACGAAGGGGTGGTCCGTACGGTTAAGGATTTCGGCGCCTTTGTCCAGATCCTGCCTGGAACCGATGGCATGGTTCATATTTCCGAACTGAAAAAAGAACGGGTGGGCAAGGTAACCGATGTCCTGAATGAGGGTGATACGGTTCGTGTCAAGGTCCTGGATATTGACGGCCGGGGCCGCATTCGCCTGAGCAGGAAGGCTGCCCTGGGAGAAGGAGAAGAGTAGACCTTGTTTGCTTGTATTAGCCCGCATATTTCACAAGCGATCTGCTGCAAGGCCTGAAAACACCATGCCTGCTGTGTTACAGCGTAAAAAGGATTCCTCGAAATATTTCAATATGTCTGCGGTCCTTTTTACGCTGTTCCTTACATTCATGGCCTTTTCAGGCCTTTCGCGACGACCTTTGTGAAATATGCGGGTTAGAGGATGCACGGCCGGTTTCCTTTGCGGGAAGCCGGCTTTTTTTTTCTGTATAATTAATAAGAATTCACACTGAGGGCTGTCCTGTCGCTATGACTATGAGCGATAATATACAGAGCGTAATCGTTGCATTTTGCTGGTTGAACCCCAAACAAAGCCGGGATCTCAGCCTCCCAAAATATGAAACGCCGCTTTCGGCCGGAATGGATGTCAGGGCAGCGATTGAAGAGGTTGTGGAAATACCACCCGGCAGGATCGTATTGATTCCCTCCGGCTTTGGCGTGGCCTTGCCGCAGGGGTATGAGCTGCAGGTACGACCTCGGTCAGGACTGGCGATTAAACACGGCATTACCGTTATCAATGCGCCCGGCACCATAGATGCCGATTATCGTGGTGAAGTGAAAATAGGCTTGATCAATCATGGTCAAAAAACGTATATGCTCCATCGTGGCGACCGCATAGCACAGCTGGTCCTGGCCCCGGTCTGTCGTATGGTTTTGCAGCCTGTCGAACATCTTGATAATACCCTTCGTGGAGCCGGTGGTTTTGGTCATACGGGGCGTTGAGGATAAGGGCGATGACAATGGCAAAACGGCCTAATTTTGGGAGTAAATATTGAAGTTCTGCGTGCTGGGTAGCGGCAGCAGGGGTAACTGTACCTATATTGAAACGGGGAATACGTCTATTCTGATTGATGCCGGTTTTTCCGGAAAAGAGATTGCAAGGCGTCTGGCTCTGATTAATCGTTCCCCTGCACAGTTAAGGGCGATCTTTGTTACCCATGAGCATAACGATCATATTGCCGGGGTCGGTGTTTTATCCCGTAGATTTCAACTGCCCGTGTATGCCAATATCGGTACCTTTAAGGCATCGGAGAAGAAACTGGGGAAGGTCTTTGAATTTAGAGAATTTTGTACCGGTGTCACTTTCCCGTTCGCCGGCTTTGAAATACATCCCTTTGCCGTTTCCCATGATACCGCCGATCCTGTGGGTTTTGTCGTCCAAAGCGATGGCCGGAGCCTTGGCTACTGTACGGATACCGGCAGAATAACAAAGTTGATGGAGTATCTCCTGGGCAGGTGTCATGGTTTAATTCTTGAGGCCAACCATGATCCGGGAATGTTGCAGGACGGTCCCTATCCTTTGGCGCTCAAGCAGCGAGTTCGTTCGAACATGGGGCATCTTGCTAATGGTGATGCCGCTTGCTTTGTTCGCAGCCTTGAAAAAGGTCCCTTGCAAACCCTTGTTCTGGCCCATTTAAGCGAAACCAACAATCATCCGGACCTGGTTGTCCAGGCCATTCAGGACGCCTGTAACGGGAACTGTTGTTGCCCGGAACCATTGCCGGCAAGCCAGGCTTCGCCTGGTCCTTTGATCACGCTGTAAATAATATGGAAAGAGTATGTTTTCAACCGTAGTTAGTTGCATATTCTACGTTGAGAACAGTGTTTCAGTCGGACTGCTCCTTGAATGGGCAATGTGACTCGGCGATTTATGCAACTCCCTGGTTTCGCTGCCAGGCCGCGACATCTTCTCCTTGTTCTTCGGGAATCCCTGTGATAGAGTGATGAAATATCAGTAGGTTGAAAATATTTTGATGTGTGGGGGGCGGTAATGGTTCGTTATGTGATGCTGGCTGTATTGCTGTTTTTTCTTGGCATCGAATCCGTGTCCGCAGCCTCCCGCGATCCCGTAGTTTTTACGGAAGAGCTGGCACCCGTGCACTATACGGAAAATGGTGCAATTGTCGGCATTGCCACAGACATCGTCCGATCCATTTTCAAGCAAGTTGGGTTACGGCCCTATATCCTTTCCTATCCCTGGAAACGTACATATCTCAATGTATTGCACACTCCCGGCAGTTTCGTCTATACTATTAACCGGACGCAGGATCGCGAAAAACTCTTCCAGTGGATTGGGCCCATTCTGCACAAACGGACCTACCTGTATCGATTTGCTTCCCGCAATGATATCAAGGTTGCTGCTCCTGATGATCTCAAAAACTATACAACGGTAGTTATCCTTGGATATGCCCTGACGAAAAAATTGAAGGATATGGGGCTGTCACCGACCAGAGAGCTTATCGTTACTCGCAACAAACAGGAACAGATGCGCGTTTTCTTGAAAGGCCGGGCCGACCTGATCACCGGCAATGAATTTACCATGGCGAGAGCTCTGGCAGAAACCGGGCATTGTATGGATGAAGTTGTCCCTGTCCTGCTGATGAATGAAAAGGGGTACTATCTGGCGGCCAATAAGGATACCGACCCGGAGCTTGTCGAGCGACTGCGGTTGGCAAACGCAAAGATTCAACAGATGGGGGTGGTGCAACAGAGTATTGCCCACTACATGCAACCTCTGCAGAAGATACCCCACAAGCCTCGTCATCAGACCGTGACCATCCGTTCTTCCGTTAACGCACACCCCGGGAATTGATGGATTCGGGGGATTTTTTTATCCGAAAATAGCCCACGAAGTTTTGTCGTTCGGGACTATTTTCATCATTCGTTGTGGCTGTGACGGTATAATCTGGTCCAGCCATGCCGGCTTATCCCCTGGGATGAAAACGTTGATGGATGGATTTCAGTCGGGATCTGTCCACATGGGTATATATTTGGGTGGTGGAGATATCGGAATGACCGAGCATCATCTGGACGGCCCGGAGGTCCGCACCCCCGGCAAGTAAGTGGGTGGCAAAGGAGTGCCTGAGCATGTGCGGGCTGACTGTATGGTTGATTCCGGCCGCTTGTGCCCATTCTTTGATGATCTGCCAGAAGCGTCCTCTGGTCATGGCACGGCCCCGGTTGGAGACAAACAAAACCGGCGACTGTCTTCCTTTCAAAATGAGCGGTCGTGCCCGTTGTAGATATTCTTCGATTGTATCTCGTGTTGTTTCGTTAAATGGAACCATTCGTTCTTTTCCCCCCTTGCCAAGAATGCGCAGGTGACAATTGGTCAGGTTGCAGCTGTTTGCGGGGAGACTCACCAACTCCGACACCCTGATGCCGGTTGCATAGAGCAGATGCAGCATGGCGTAGTTGCGAAGAATAAGGGGAGTAGTCCTGGCCGGCAGGGTGAGAAGGGCGTCCACGTCGGCAATACTCAACGCTTTTGGAAGGGCCTGGCCGATTTTTGGTCCGTCGATGTTGGCGAGCAGATCCTCTCCGGTCAGGCCGCTTCCGGCCGTAAATGAAAAAAATGTTCGCAGGGCGGCTAGACGGCGGCCATTGCTTCTTGTGGTGATACCGCGGTTGTGACAGCTGACGAAAAAAGCGCGTATATGATCAGGGCGAATGCGAGAGAGGGTGGTGATATTCCTTTTGTGCAGAAAATTAAAAAAAAATTCTACATCGGAGTGGTACGCCTTAATGGTATTTTCGGCAAGTCGGCGTTCAACAATGAGATATTGAAGAAAAAGATCAAGAGCGGAGGAAAATTCCGACATGGGGTGCAACACCCGGCTAAAGAAAAATGTGAAAGTCTACCGACATCCCGGTTACACCCGAAGAGGGCGCATTATAGAGGCGGGTTTTAGATTCGATGGTTCTGCCCGGACGACTCGGAACTCTGGTGGTTGGGGTGGAAAAAATCCTGCCGGTATTATAGCGCCGACAGGACTTGAACGAAGAAGCCGCGCCTAATATTGACGCCGCATTCGGTTGAATTTGCGAAGCTTGCGAAGAGCCTCTGCGGCTTTGCGTCGTTTTTTTATACTGGGTTTTTCGTAATATTCACGTCGCTTGAGTTCACGTTTAATGCCGTCTATCTGCAGCTTTTTTTTCAGCTGCCGAATGGCGTACTCAAGATCACCCCTGACTTCAACTTCTATCATGATTTATTCACATCCTTTCTTCGATGGCATGTCCCATCTACCTGTTAATGCAGTATTTCAGCCTAAGACGACCGGTAACTGCTGAAGAGTCTTTAAACCCTATAGTCTATTCTGAAAGTAATTTTCTGTCAACAGTGAATTGGGAAATGATCACTGCGGAAATATTTTCCCTGGATTCAGGATGTTGTTGGGGTCAAAAAGGCGTTTGATATCCTGCATAAGGGACATGGTTGCAGGGGTGATTTCCAGCGGTAGAAAAGGAGCCTTGGTGGTGCCGATGCCGTGTTCTCCGGACAGGGTCCCTCCAAGTTTCATGACCTCTTCAAAAAGTTGTTTTTTGGCTTCCCTGCCACGGGAATATTCTTCGGGATTGTTTTTATCAAGCATGATGTTGACATGGATATTGCCGTCGCCCGCATGGCCAAAGGTGAGAATCGTCAGGGCCAGATCTCGCGCTAGTTTTGTTGTCAGGCGGACCAGGTCAGGAATTTTTGATCTGGGAACCACTACATCCTCGCTTATTTTGTGTGGCTTCAGGGCAAAGGTGGCCGGTGAGATAGCCCTTCTTGCCAGCCAGAGTTCTTCCCGTTCCGCATCGTTTTTTGCCTCCAGCAGTGTCAACGGACGGTTGCGAAGAAAGGTGTGCAGCCTTTGGCTCTGGTGTCGTACTTCCTTCCTGCTCCCATCAAGCTCAAGTAAAAGCAGGGCCCGGGTCGCCTCCGGCAGGGGGGTGGGTAATCGGTCACTGATAATCCGGAGGGCGGTCTGATCCATATATTCCAGCGTGCACGGCATGATACCTTCAGCAAGGAGTTTGGCCACCAGGTCTACCGCCTGTTCAATGGAGTCAAAGAGGAGGAGAAAGGTTTTTTTTGCCTCGGGTAGGGGCAGCAGCCGAAGAATGAGTTTGGTGAAAACTGCAAGTGTTCCCTCTGAGCCGATTAGCAGATGAGTGAGGTCATAGCCGGTGACGCCCTTTTCAGTACGCACGCCGGTGGTGATGATGGCGCCGGTCGGGAGTACGGCTTCGCACCCGATGATGTAATCTCTGGTAACGCCATATTTGACGGCGCTCGGGCCGCCGGCGCACTCAGCGGCATTGCCGCCCAGGGTACAGAATTTCAGACTGGCCGGGTCCGGCGGATACATCAGGCCTTTTTGGGCCAGTTCCGCCTGCAGCTCACCGGTAATGACGCCGGGTTCGGCTATGGCGATCATGTTTTCCTGGTCAATTTCGAGTATTTCGTTCATTCTGTTGGTACCAAGGACCAGACCTCCACAGGTAGGCACGGCACCGCCGGTCATGCCTGAACCCGCACCTCGCGGCACAACCGGGAATTTGTGTGTGTTGGCCAACTGCAGAATTCCTGCAACCTGGGCGCTGGTTTTCGGAAAGGCAACCGCCTGAGGGGGAACATCACCGCCGCTGCCGTCAAAACTGTAGCAGGCCAGTTCTTCCGGTTCGGTCAACAGGTGTTCCCGGCCAAGGATATCACGTAATAGCTGGAGGTTTTTTTCGTTTATCATGGCCCTATTATAGCCGGTAACTGGTAAATGTGCCGCACTATTTCCCTTTTTTCCCTTTCAAGTAGCCGTGCAACAGGTGTCTGCATCTGGAGACCGGGAAATTTTTTCTATATCAGAGGAAGCAATATCTTTATCAAAAATGACCATGCCGTAGAGGGACAATACTTCCGCCGGCTCTCTCGAAAGTTCGTTCCTGCAATGTATTTAGGATATTTCGGAGTGCGGAGCTGTTCTGCCTGGTTAACTTGTTTTGTCATCGACCGGAGGGGCCTTTTATGGCACCGGTTGATTTGAGGAGTTATTTTTCAAGGAAAAAGTGTTTCTCTGATCAGACAGTTTCAGTGTTCTGCTCGGCATGGATATTGTTAATGTCATGAAAATACACTAAGTTTTCATTTGGCATGCTGATTGCTATACAGGAAGCATAGGGACGCAATCTAAAGTGTCCCATGTCGTTTTGGCCAAAGACGAGTGGAAAGATAACGATCAAATGAAAACATTCAGGAGGTATAACAATGTTAAAAAAAATAATTCCGACAATTCTGGTTTCCCTGTTTGCCGTATCCGCGTTTGCCGGTGCTCCGACCTTTAAGGCCCTTGATACCGATCAGAACGGCATGCTTTCACAAGGTGAAGCGCAGGCTGCGGGTATCAGTAAAGAGCTTTTTGTCAAGGCCGACGCCAATGTAGACGGCAAGCTGAGCCCAAAAGAGTATGCAACCCTGACCACCAAAGATAAAAAATAAGGACGGCATGGTTCACTGAGTATGCGTTGTTGCGTAGTGTCTCGGGGGACCATCTACCAATAGTCACGGGGATGCCGATACGCATCTTCGATGCGTAGTTGGCTCTCGTTGGCTGCATTATTTTATCCCCCTGTCGGTTTTCGGCAGGGGGTTTTTTTTTACTTAGCGCTTATCCCATGCAATAGATTGGAGCATGCCGTGATTTCGGTAAGTATATCGTCCTTATTTTGCGAGGAGAATGATGAAGAAAGTATGGAGTAACGCGTTGCTGGTCACCCTGATTATTGGGGTGGTTTCAACATCTTTTGGAGCAACTGTCCTGCATCAGTTGGGACGAAGTCCGTTTTTCAGGCCGCCGCTGAAAAATGTAGCTGATTTGCGAGCAATGGTCGCCACGTCCGGTCCGGCATTGAAGACGGGGTTTGAGCGTTCCGGATATCCAAGCTTGTATCCTGCTTTTGTGGAACAATTCCCTACGGCGAACATTGAAGAAATTGAAATCAATAAAGGGGACCGTCTACTTTGGATGCTGTATCGGAAAAACGGCAAGGGGCCTGTTCGGGTTGCCGGAGACGTAACATGGGACGGGGCAACACCCTTTAAAGCCTTCAGGATGTATTTGGAGCAGAATAATCAGCGTTTTGAAATTATTATCCCCTATATATGCGGTAACCTCGCCCTACGGGCAATAACCGATATCGTCCCAGTCGCAAAGGAAAATATTCCACCAACCTGTCGAATGACCGTTACCCCGGGGCCTGTTTTCTGCGGAGAGTCGGTGACCGTTGATGCCTCGGCCTCATCAGACGGTGATGGTTCTGTTTCTGCGGTGAAAATTTCCATGCTTGATGGCCGGGGAAAACCGATTGAAGAAAAAACTCTAACGCAACAGCCTTTTACGGGAGAGCTGACCGTGCCCTGCGGCGGGGAATATACGGTGCGGGCCGAGGTTACCGATGACCAGGGCGCAGTTGCCACTTTCCCTGCCTGTGTTCAAAAGGTATCAGGGGCTAGACGTTTTGTTCCAGTTGCTGCCGTCGGGTTCATGCATCTCCTTGATCCGGCAAATTTTATTTCCGTTCGTGGCGGGCTTGAATATTGGGTGAATGAACATGTGTCGCTACTGGGAATGCTCGGGTATAATTTTCATATTGACGGCAAGCAGGGAGACGATGCCTTTTCCGCTGATCTGTTGGCGCATTATCATTTTTCTCGATATTTTATCGGCGCCGGTATTGGTTGGTGGAATATGGATGATGACAGTTATGACAGGCATCAACGGGAAATTCTGGACGGCAATAATATTGATCTGATTCTGCAGGCCGGCGCAAGGGTGTACGGGGAGACGGATGCGTTTAACGTCTCCGTCTTCGGTGAAGCCCGCTCCTTTGCCGACAGCCTTGATGAATTGCATATCAGCACTCGTTTTACGGCCGGATTGTTGTTTCATTTTTAGGTGGTTCAGTAATTTGGGTCGTGCTCAATTTGTAAACCTGTGGCGCTCCGGGGCGCCATGGGTTTTTTTATTGCCTTTCACTTGGTATCTCTATACCTTGGGCAGAGGATGAGGTGCGCGTTTGCGAGCGGATGAAATTTTTAGCCCGCATATTTCACAAAAGTCGTCGCGAAAGGCCTGAAAATGCCATGGATGCAAGGAACAGCGTAAAAAGGACCGCAGACATATTGAAATATTTCGAGGAATCCTTTTTACGCTGTAACGCAGCAGGCATGGTGTTTTCAGGCTTTGCAGCAGATCGCTTGTGAAATAGGCGGGTTAGGGAGAGAATATGGAAAAAATACGACTGGCCCTGATTGCGGGCGGTACATCCGGTGAGCGGCAGGTGTCCCTGGACGGGGCCGCCGGAGTGGAAAAGGCGCTTGACAGAGAGAGGTATACCGTTACCCGTTATGATCCGGCAACCGATTTGGCACAACTGGCGGCCGATGCCGCAGATATTGACGCGGCGTTTATTCTTCTGCACGGTCTGCACGGCGAAGACGGGACCGTGCAGGGATTGCTGGAGCTTTTAGGCATTCCCTACCAGGGATCGGGGGTGCTGGGCAGCGCCATGGCCATGGATAAAAATCTGGCCAAGACCATGTATCGCCTGCATGGTTTGCCGGTGGCGGATTGGGAAATGGCTGCTGTTGCGGATATTGATAGGCCCGGCCGGATTCTTGACCGGTTACGGTTGCCGCTGGTTATTAAACCGGTCAGGCAGGGGTCTTCGCTGGGTATGTCCATTGTCCGGCAGGCGGAAGAGCTGCCCGCTGCTCTTGGCAAGGCATTTCAATACGATAGGGAAGTTATGGTGGAGGAGTTTGTTCAGGGGCGGGAGATTACCGTCGGCGTCCTTGGCAATGAAGATCCGGAAGCCCTGCCGCTGGTTGAGATTATACCGGATGCTCGTTTTGATTTTTTTGATTATGAGGCCAAATATAAACAGGGGGCCAGTACGGAAATCTGCCCGGCCGAGGTCAGTGACGCTATCCGGGAAAAGGCGCAGCAATACGGCATAAAGGCACATCAATCCTTGCAGCTGACGGGTTACAGCCGAACGGACATGATCATTGCGGGTGAAGATCTTGTGCTGTTGGAAACAAACACAATCCCCGGTATGACGCCGACCAGTCTGCTGCCGCGGGCCGCCGCCGCCCATGGACTTGACTTTTCGGCGCTTCTGGACCGGTTGATCGAACTGGGGATCGAGCGCTCAAAGGCCTAAACGCCTAAACGTTCAAACGCTTAAACGCTTAAACGCTTAAACGTTCAAACGCTTAAACGTTCAAACGTCTAAACGCTCAAAGGCTGAAAGAGCAAATCGCTTAATCGCTTAATCGTTTGAACGCTTGAACGCTTCAGGCACTGAAACGCCGTTCAAAATAGGGGGCAAGTATTTCGGGCAGGGCCACGCTGCCGTCCTTTTGCTGGTAATTTTCCAGGATAGCCAGCAGGGTGCGGCCGACGGCCAGTCCGGATCCGTTGAGGGTATGCACCAGGCGGCTCTTTTTTTCTCCCTGCGGCCGGTAGCGGATACCGGCCCGCCTGGCCTGAAAGTCCAGGAAATTTGAGCAGGAGGAAATCTCCCGGTAGCAGTTCTGTCCAGGCAGCCAGACCTCGATATCATAGGTCTTGGTTGCGGAAAATCCCAGATCACCGGAACACAGGGTTACCACCCGGTACGGCAGCTTGAGGAGCTGTAAAACTTCTTCCGCATCCGCCAGCAGGCTTTCCAGCTCATCCTTTGAGCTTTCCGGGGTGGTAAATTTGACCATCTCCACCTTGTCGAACTGGTGCTGCCGGATCAGGCCGCGCGTATCCTTACCGTAAGAACCGGCTTCTGATCTGAAACAGGGGGTATAAGCGGTGTATTTGATCGGAAGATCGGCCTCATCCAGGGTCTCGCCGGCAAAAATATTGGTTACCGGTACTTCGGCGGTTGGGATCAGCCACAGATCCCAGTCTTCAATTTTAAACAGATCCTCTTTGAACTTGGGGAGCTGGCCCGTGCCGGTCAGCGCCTTTGCATTGACCATAAACGGCGGCAGGACCTCTGTGTATCCGTGTTTCTGGGTGTGGAGATCCAGAAAAAAATTGATCAGCGCCCGTTCAAGCCGGGAGGCAAAACCTTTGAGCAGGGCGAACCTGGCCCCTGCCAGTTTGGCGGAGGTTTCAAAGTCGAGAATGCCGAGGGCCTCACCTACTTCCCAGTGTGGTTTAGGGGGAAAGTCAAATTGTGTCGGCTCGCCCCATTTACGTATCTCGATATTATCGCTGTCATCTGTTCCCTGTGGTACGCCGTCATCACAGAGGTTGGGGATGGAAAGAACAATCTCGTCGAGTTGTCTGCGGATATCGGAGAGTTTCGCGTCAAGTTTTTTGATCCGCGCCGACACCTCGCGCATTTCCAGGATGAGTGGCTCGGCCTTTTCATGTTCGCCTGCCTTCTTGAGCGGGGCGATTTCCCTGGAAACGGTATTGCGCCTATTCTTGAGTTGTTCCACTTCGGCAAGCAGGGTTAACCGTTTGGCGTCGATTTCGCTGAAGCGATCAATCAGTTCAGGACCCATGCCTCTATGCAGACATTTTTCCCGGACAAGTTCTCTGTTTTCACGAATAAAACGAAGTTCAAGCATGATGATTTTGTGGTTTGGATTGAAAAGATTGTCCTGGTGCCCCGGTATTATCAATGATCAACGGGCCGATGTCAATCTTCAATCCTCTTTCAATTGCTTTTCAATGCATGGTTTGCTACCTTTGAGCGGAGGAAGAATCACTCATCGTACCATCTTTGGAGAGCCGTGTATAACAACCTGGTCATATTTATCAGCGAGCTGCATAAGTCGGCCCGT
>WGCP01000128.1 GCA_015493715.1 Desulfobulbaceae bacterium | reverse complement strand
TCTCAATGGAGGAATCCACATCCATGGAGCGCACAATACGCTTATAGAATTTAACACCATTGAAGGCAGTTATAAAGACGGTATTGTGTTTGAAATCGGAGCCGGCACTGAAACGGGATACCGAACCATTGTACGCAATAATATTATAAGTAACTGTACCGGCTATGGACTCAATAATCTCGACAATGCCAAGCACTCCTTTCTTTCTGAATATAACAACATTTACAACAATGTAGAAGGAAACTACAACAATGCAGCTTCAACCACTGATATCAATGTTGCTCCGCTGTATGCCGCCTCTACAAATACAAATGATCCGAATGCTGTTGACCTTCATCTCCAATCAAAAATCGGCCGCTGGGATGGTTCGGCATGGGTCAACGATGCTCATACCAGTCCATGCATAAACAGCGGCGATCCGGCTTCACAATATGCAAACGAACCCGCCCCCAATGGTGGACGGGCAAACATTGGAGCCTATGGCAACACAGCGGAGGCGTCAAAGCTTTGAATTGAGTGAATGGGGACTGATCAGTGTGTTGAACTCTTCATTAATGCAGCAGGTGAGGCGCAGCGATCAAGTTATATCGATGATAAACAGAATTATTAGGTGGGACAGATAAAATGGAGTTCCGGGAGTTCCGGGGGCAGGATATACATCTTTCAATCCCCCTGGTCCAATCCGGGCTTGGGATGACCGGGAGCAAATCGAGCTGGTTACTGCCCGTGATGAATACGACACAAACGGAAATAAACCGTATCATGTCCCCATTTCGTTCCCTATGTTATTATTATATCTTGTTATTTTTTAAATTAGTGAAACTCTCAATTTTGGTGATATACAATCATCTGTGTTCCCTGCAATATTTTCACTTACCAGGCCGTTATTCCAACAGAGGTTTTCGCTCATGGAACCTCCTTGCGCATTCCTTGATCATTGTTTCATCATCCAAAGCCATATCCAACAGCCTGGTCACACCAAACATTCGACCCAGTTCATAAACTATCCGCAGCAGCTCTTCACTGCCCTCGGATTTAATTCTGGCCTTGAGAAAATCATTCTTCACCGTTACCTCAAACCCAAGCGACTTTAATATTTCGGCAATGAGCAGGGCCCGTAATTTCCTTCTTTTAGGATCGGCAGCGCCCCCTTTAAACAAGAGGGTGATGTAATTATTGTAAGGGTCTTCAGCTATGTAACAGTCCAAAGTTATATAATGATACCCCAGGATCAGACTCAGATTGAGATATTCCTGGGTAACAACGGCGTAACTCCTGGCGTCTTCCGGCTTGCTTTCAAAGGCCGTCGTTCGGTTCATGGCCGACACGTCCCGACCGCCCATCTGTCGTCCGGGTCCTTCCCAGACGACAGATGGCGCAGTCATGCCTTTCCAGAGTTCACAAAAAGGACGCGCAGTGACCTGACCGGGGGCAATCATCCCGTCCTGACCACCGTGGACTGCGGTTCCGGAGAGATCAAAGACAAACAGTGTAAAAGGCAGGTCCGTGCTGATCCGATAGACGTTTTTTATCGTACTGACCTTACCCTTCTGCTTGAGGAGGAAAATTTCATTCAAGGCGGTCTCGTGACTGAAACGGAGAATATCATGCCAGGTCGTACAACCACTTTCCTGAAAATCGCTTACCTGCGGATCGGTTAAATGCAGTGGAAAAATGTATTCCGCCATCCTTGAAAGCAACCAGTGAGACTCGGTTTGCGATACATCGACGGAAGGATCTTTGACCACAGTGTCATCCACTTCCAGCAGTTCAGGGATCAGGCCTTCATAAATGGTCCCTTCCGTGGCATCAACGGTGATTTCCCGCCCGTTTTGCAGGGTAGAAAAAATTCCCGGTATTTTCACAAGACAGGGGACATTGAGTTCCCGGATAACCGAGGACATGTGATCGGTCCTGTTTCCCTTTTCAACGACCACCGCCGAAGCCTTTGTCAAGGCACCGATAAAACGGGGCGACGAATTTTTCAACACCATGATACCACCCTCGGGAAAGGTGAATATTTCATGAATATCGGTTACCTTGCAGACCACACCCGCTCCGACGCCACCGGCGACCGCACGTGCGTTTTGGGCAATAACCGGCGCCGTTACCGGTGCCTTCAACTGTCTTCGTCTGGTATGATCAAGCACATGGAGCGGCCTGCTCTGAACCACGATCAACTTCCCGTTCTGGTCAAAACACCATTCAATATCCTGGGGCGACTTGAAGTGTTTTTCTATCTTGAGTCCGGTTTCGCCAAGAACCTGTAGTTGTTCATGGGTCAGACAGGGAATCCGGCAATCATCTTTACAGGTCATATCATGCTCGACCCCGCCCGCATCCAACGATACCAAACACATTTCTTTCTGGGCGATTTCTTCTTTAAGCAACGGGAATCCCGGCTCTCTCTTGATGACAAACATATCCGCCGAGGTAACTCCTTCCACCAGAAGTTGGCCCAGACCCCAAATTGCGGAGACAACAAGTTCCCCTGAATCCGGTCGCATGGGCTCAACCGTATAAAGGACACCGGAGGTCATGGGACGCACCATCTCGATCATGCCGACACTCATGTTAACATCATCGGGTCTGATATCCTTCATGTGTTGATAGAGCATGTTACGGGCATTATACTTACTGGCAACCACCTCTTTATATTTTTCCAGCAACTGATCGGTGGGTACGTTGAGAATACTGGAAAATTGACCGGCAAAAGAATTTTCCAGATCTTCGCCGATGGCGCTGCTGCGCACGGCCCAGTACATTTTGCGACCGTGTGTCTGTTCCAGTTCCCGACTAATCGTCTGCACGGCGTCCTCGATTTCAGGAGGGATCACCGCCTCCGTAATAATCGCCTTGATCTCTTTTTCCGTCTCCAGGAGTTGTTGACTGTTTTCAATATCAAGCCGTGCCAGAATTCGATTGATCTTTTTGGAAAGATCATTGTATTCGGCAAAATGGGTATAGGCGCATGCTGTCAGGGCAAACCCGTCGGGAACGTTGATATTAAAATGATTACGTAACTCTCCAAGGTTGGCCATCTTACTGCCGACCTTGTCGATATGGCCACAGTGGATATCATCCATGGGGATGACCGCAGGCGTATAGACGGGGATCTTGCTGCCGGTAAGTATCGTCCTGATTTCACGCTCGATAGTATCATACGCATCGGTTAAGACGGTATACCTGTCTCCGGACAGACGTTCCAGGTTGTCAATAACACTGAAAACGCTTTTGGACAGGTTTTTCACCATATTTTTCAAATAGGGAATACTGATAAGGCGGTTCTCAAGAAGGTTCTTTTCCAGCTCCGTCATCAGCTCGAGGGAATGGGAATTCTCCGCCAATACGGTCAAAAACGCCTCATACTTTTTACGAATAAGTTGTTCGGCATTTGTTGCCTTTGCCTTCTTATCGTCGTGCAGGGATTTCCATAATCTAATCATTGTCTGCTCTCCTACACCAGCATCCGCTCTTCAACCGCACGTTTGACACAGGCCAGCAATTTCTTGATGTCAACCGGTTTGGAAAAATAGGCGAAAAGCTCTCCTTTAAACTCTTCAATGAAGTGCTCTTCCATGTGGGTAATCATGATGACCTGTGTCTGGGGTGAAATTCGTTTGACAAGTTGCAGAATTTCCTTACCGGTCATCCCCTCCATCATCAAATCGGTAATGACCACGTCGAACTGGCTGGCCTCAAGCCGCTGTTTGGCAACATGCGGATTGGTAAAGGCTTCCACCTCATAACCGGACTTCTCAAGATAGAGCTTTACCATCTTACAGACGGCCAGCTCGTCGTCGAGAACCAGGATACGAGGTTTGCGTTGCATCAGCTCCTCTTCCTTCTGGCGCATGATATCTATCAGACGTCCCTCTTCTTTCCTGGTGGGCAGATAAAAATAAATGCCCATGCCGACCATGACAATACCCAGAATAAGAATACTGACGTCCATGATCGTCCACCAGCCGAGAGCGAAATACCGGGTCAAGGCACTCCCAAGTGCAACCAGGGCGACTCCGGTCCGGACAAAAGCGAGATGGGTGCGTGCCTTGGCCAGGGTGGTCCGTTGCTGGGCCATGGAGGTGCGTTTTTCCGCCAGAAAAGAACGATTTCTTGCCAGCAGCGTCCTGATTCGGGCAAGTCCACTTCGCTTTTCGGCCAGTTCAGTCCGGATCAGGGAACGGCGGGTGCGTTTTTCACCAAGCAGGTTCCGCTCCTCAGCCATGATATTGCGCTCTTCAGCCAGCAGAGTCCGTTCAATGGCATACTTGGTGCCGAGCAACGATAAGGCCTTGTCCAGAGATTCCTCCTCAAGAATGGCCTGCATTATTTCATCGAGATCACGTTTCAGCTCTTCGGAGTACGCCTTGCGGGCGGGGAATATTTCCTCAAGAAAATCCGTTCGTTTCCCAGTCAGGCGCTGATGCTTTAACGCCAGTTCAACGGGCTGAAAAACGGCCTTTCGGTCCTCATTTAAATGACCGCTATGAATTTCACTCTGCTCCATTCTCAATTATTCCTTTATGGCTTTTCAGATGCTTGCCGCCGATCAGTTAACAGGGCACAATTTTTTATATTTACCACTCGCAGATAAAGCATGCGATATAAAAGACCATAATTTATGCAATTTTAGGGACTGAATATACATCTTCGAGAAAGACCCAAAGGGCCTGCAATATGCAGGTCACTTATCTGAGCAATAATACTGGTGTTCCTCATTGTTTGAGACTGTACAACAACGAATTGTTTTTTGTCCCTTCTCACTAGCCCCTAATATGGAACAAAAAACCAGTAATATCGACAAGGTAATCTTTTTCATGATTCAAAACCAACGCATGGACAAGCCGGCCCGCCCTGCCCATAAAACAACCCATGTTCATGTGCCCTGGTCCAATCCGGGTTTGGGATTACCGGAAATTGAACAAGCTGGTTACGGCCCGTGCTGAAGTGAGAACAAACGAAAATAAAACATATTATGTCCCCGCTTTATTTCGCTTTATTTCCCAACTACAGGCTGAATTGAATGGATTGAAAAAGTTCTGTTTCCTGCAACTGAAGAAAGACGCAGGGATAGAATGGAAGCCCGACGACACGGCTGACAAAAAGGACGAAAAAATAGAGGGCTTGTAATGAGAACATGGAAGAAGGAGCTAATCTTCAAGACGCACCGGTGTTTCAAAACCCTCGGGTTTTATAGCGAGAACCGAACAGTTCACCTTATGTACTATTTTTTCGGCAGTATTACCGATAAAAAAACCGGGAATCCCGGTCCGGCATACCGTGCCCATAACGATAAGATCAATATCATTGCGCTCAGCAAATTGAGGAATAATTTCTTCGGCCCACCCTGACTGTACATGTTTTTCATACTTGATGTCTGTCAGGTCGCACTTATCCAGTAAATCATTCAGCCATTTGGTATGAATTTTTCTGGATTCATTGATCAGCGTTTCAATACTATCGGAAAAATAATTCAATCTTCCCGGAGAAAAAACGGTATCCATTTTCTCCCAGGCGTGCACAATATACAGGGCGCCGTTTCCCATCCGAGTCAAAGAACCGGCAAGCTTTACTATTTTTCGGTTTAACGTGTTTTCTTCAAATTCCAGAGGAACGACATCCACGGCAGCCATTATTCGCTGAAATGATTGTTCGCTCCCCGGTTTGATCAGCCACACCGGACAGGGACATTTTCTCAGCAGATGCATGGCCGTAGAACCAAACAACATGCCCATAGCCCCCGTCATTCCTCGTGCCGTCTTAAGAACAAGATCATGGTTATTGCGGAGAACATCGCGAATAATCTCAAGAAATTCTCTGCCCGCAACGACCCGGACTCTGATTGGCCGGGAAAACGAAGCTGCATACTGCTCCAGACGGCGGGTGCGTTCCTCGATAACCATTCGCATGATTTCATCGGGCGGCAGAGAAGTGATCAGCATTTGATAATCGGTTGGAATCTTCCCTATGACCTGAATCAATGTCAACTCCGCCTGATTCCTTGTCGCCAGGTCGACCGCCCGGCTAAGAGTTGATCTTCCGGCCTCATCATCTTCATGGACAACGAGAATATTCTTAAATCGTTCCATTTTATTCTCCTTCCGGGGTTACCGGGGAAATAAATCCTCGTGGTTTCACGGCCAGGACTGAACAGTAGATCCTGTTCAATATGGTTTCCGCCGTGTTTCCCATAATCAGTCCGGGGATACCGGTGCGGGCAACCGTCCCCATAACAACGAGATCCGCCCCTATTTCCTTTGCAACCTGAGGGATAACACGATGAGGCTCTCCCTTGATGGTGTGCATCTGAGGCTTGATATATTCACGAGTCTTTGGGCCGAGAATTTCGTCAAGGCTTTGCAGGAGTTGCTGCACCTTTTCCGCATCGACCAATCGTTGCTGCTCCACCCAGTCGGTAACTTCTTCATCGTCAGCCAGGCTGAAACGGGGAGTATTCAGCAGACTTTCACCCCAGGCGGTCCATGCGTGCACAATATGAAGTTCGGCAAATTCCGATAATGCCAAAGATGATGCCAACTCCAGGATCTGCCGGTTGAGCCCGGAAGATTGCTCATTTTCTTCTATCCGCTCAACATCCACTGCAGCGAGAATGCGTTGATATCGCCCCTTGTCACCGGTCTTCATAATCCAGACCGGACAAGGACATTTGCGGAGCAGATGCATATCCGAACTACCGAAAACTTTTGCGTAAAGGCCACTATTCTCCTCGGCGCATTTAATCACCAAATCATACTTTTGGCGCTGAACCTCCCTGATAATGCCTGGGAACATGGAGCCTTCAATAATTTTTCTTGTAATATTCATTCCTTTTGCCGCTTGGCGAATAACACCATCAAGGTCGTTTTCTCTTTCTTCGATAAGCGCATTTTTCAATTTTTTATACGGGGTATCTCCCAACAGGCCGGACACCTGTGGAAAATCAACGGTATGAATTAACGTCAGATCGGCCTGATTATGTTGAGCGAGGGATAAGGCCTTCTGAAAAGCTGTTTCCCGCCAGCATCCACCATCGGCGATCAGCAATATATTCTTAAAGCGTTCCATGGTTCATTTCTCCTGCCGGCGTTTTTGTTGATAATGAATCTTTCCTTTTTTATCATCCTTGATTACGGCCAGCCAGTAGCCGACGCTCATGGCCAGGACTACAGCTGCTACCGCCAGTACGTAGTCAGGCGTTATTTTGCTGAAATCCATAATGATAACCTTTCTGGCTATAGCCATCAGCGCTGTTGCCATAACAATCTTGACATGAATAACGTCATCGCGAAGATAGATTATGATATTAATCAATATCTCTATGGCGATCAAAACAGCCATAAAAGCACCGAATAACGCAAGAATATCATTGATATTCAACATAAATACGGGTGGCGATTTCAGATCCTGATAAAGAACCAGGAAGACATCCGCCACCCCCCAGAGAATGACAAAGGTCATCAGTACGGCCAGAACTCGTACAGCCATATGGATAACAAGTCGTAATAACTGAATTAACGGTTCTCGTGGATTTGCCAAGTCATCCATTATTTTCTCCATGATTATATCAATAAAAGTTATAATGATCGTCGTTGTGCATATCTTCCCTGCAGCTTTTTTTCCGCTTCAACGATGAAATACGTAAGGAAACCTGCCGAAATAATTCGACTCCAGGAACCCGCGCCAATGGCTCTGCTCTGAAACAAGTGGTTCATAACAGGAAGATAGGTATACATAATCTGAAGCAACAGCATGCCGCCGCATCCGGCAAAGACCCAGGGGTTGGTAAAAAATCCAAGTTGAAGAATGGATTTGCGCAGTGATCGACAGTTAAACAGATAAAAAAGCTCTATAACCACAAAAGCATTAACGGCAACGGTTCGGGCCTGTTCTAGTGAAGCCCCGAGGGCGATTTCCCATTGAAAAAGGCCGAAGGAGCCGATAAGCAATAGGGTCCCGACAAGAAGAATCCTGATGATCAGTTCACCGGTGAGAATGGGGGTAGCGGGATTACGCGGCGGTCGTCGCATGATTTCCGGTTCTTTTGGTTCAAAGGCCAGCATCAGGCCTAAAAAACCGGCGGTGGTCATGTTGATCCACAGAATCTGCACCGGCAGAATGGGGAGGGTAACCCCCAGGAAAATGGCCGCCATGATAACCAGGCCCTCGCCAAGATTTGTCGGCAGGGTCCAGACAATGAATTTGGTCAGGTTATCAAACACGGCCCGGCCCTCTTCAACCGCGGCCTCAATGGAGCTGAAATTATCATCGGTCAGCACCATGTCGGCCGCCTCCTTGGAGACATCCGTGCCGGTTATTCCCATGGCAACGCCTATATCCGCCTGCTTTAACGCCGGGGCATCGTTTACCCCGTCTCCGGTCATGGCCACCACCTGGCCTTTTGCCTGCAGGGCGCGCACCAGTCGAATTTTCTGTTCCGGAGTGGCCCTGGCAAAAACGGTTGTCTCTTCGGCCGCCTTAATCAGGTCATCCTCTGTTATCTGTTCCAGTTCCCGCCCGGTCAATACAGCGCTGATGCCGGCTCTGTTGACGGCTCCCTCGTACAGACCTATCTGCCCGGCGATGGCGGCGGCAGTCGCAGGATGGTCACCGGTGATCATCTTAACATGAATACCGGCGGTTTTGCAGACCTTGATAGCCGCCACCGCTTCAGGCCGGGGTGGATCGATCATTGCCTGCAGGCCGAAAAACAGGAGACCATCAGCAATATCTTCGTGGGTTATTTCCCTGCTTTTACTATCCATTTCTTTACCGGCAAAGGCAAGAACCCGCAATCCTTTTGCGGCTATGGTCTCAACATCCTGTTGAATCCGATTCCTATCAACCGGGACTGAATTGCCATGTTCGTCCATAACAGCCGAACATTTGGCGAGAATTTGTTCAACGGCCCCTTTTACGTAAATCATGCGGGGCCTGTCCGCACCCATATCATGGAGCGTGGCCATGTATTGATGCAGGGATTCAAAGGCAATGATGTCAAGGCGGGGGAACTGTCTGCGGATGGTTTTGATTTCAAAGCCGGCCTTTGCCGCAGCGGCCAGCAGGGCCCCTTCGGTTGGATTTCCCTGGACCTGCCAGCCGTTTTCCCGTTCAATCAGCAGGCTGTCGTTACATAATATCCCGGCCCGCAGACATTGAACAAGCGACGGCGTGACAATCGTCTCCTTTCCGTCCACCCGGACAATACGGCCAAAAGGCGCATAACCGGTGCCACTGACTTCATAATGGATGCCGCCGGCCTGTATTGCCTGTACGGTCATCTGGTTTTCAGTCAGCGTACCGGTCTTATCGGAGCAGATCACCGTGGTGCTGCCCAGGGTTTCCACGGCGGGAAGTTTTCGTATGATGGCCTTGCGTTGAGCCATTCGGGAGACACCGATGGCCAGGGTAACGGTGACGGCGGCAGGAAGTCCTTCCGGGATGGCGCCGACGGCGAGGGCGACGGCGGCCATGAGCATATCCACGGGCGCCTGCCCTCGCAGAATGCCGACTATAACCGTGAGACCGGCCAGCAGGAGGATGATATAGAGAAGAATCCGACTGAATGTGCTTATCTTACGGGTCAGGGGCGTGGCCAGATCCTGTGCGGAGGCAATAAGCCTGGAGATCCGGCCCATTTCCGTGCGCTCGCCGGTTGCCGTTACGATTCCGATCCCACGGCCGAAGGTAACCATGGATGAGCCATAGGCCATATTGATCCGTTCAGGCAGCGTGGTCTCTTCGGCAACAGATCGTACCTGTTTTTCAACGGCCACCGACTCCCCGGTAAGAGAGGATTCATCGATCTGCAGATCATTGCTCGACAACAGGCGTAAATCAGCAGGGACCTTGTCACCCGTCTGTAGCAAGACTATGTCGCCGGGCACCAGGTAGGTTGAGTCGACACGTTGTTTTTCCTCCCGGCGAAGAACAGTGGCTCCGGCAATCATGGTGTCCGCCAGGGCTGCCAGGGCTTTTTCCGCTTTCGATTCCTGGATAAAACCAATGACGGCATTGACCAGGACAACGCCGAATATGACACCGGAATCAACCCACTCCCGCAAGCCGGCGGTTATGATACCCGCACCAATAAGGATATAGATCAATGGTTGGTGGAACTGAAGGAGAAAACGCAGCCAGGATGGTTGTCCCTTTGCCTGCGGCAACGTATTATAACCAAATTCCTGCTGCCGTTTCCGGACTTCTTCGGGATTTAATCCCGATTGCATATCGCTCTGCAAGAGTCGTACTACTTCGTCGGCGGAAAGGGCATGCCACAAGGTTTTCGGATTGTTCACTGTTGTTTCCCGTGATCTTTCCACCTTTAGCCTCCTCGAGCCGGAATATCGACATGATTGTCGACCCAATTCTATTCTACAGTTTTTTTATTTAAGGATCATCTCTAAAATCCGATTATCAGGTTTTGATAGCAGCGCTCGGCAACCCTTCCGCCCGAGCGGGACCCTACGCACCACACAAAAAAATACCGGCATGACTCTTGAAAACCAAAGGCATACCGGTATTGTTGCAAAAAGATATTGTTGCGAAACTGGTGTAACATACTGAAATCAAATGATTAACCATTTTCATGAGTCGCAAAAACGATACAAAAAGCACGCATCAAGCAGTTACCCCTGGCAGAGGCAACCCCTGACCACTCCAAGGCGAAGAAGTTGGCAAAGATCAGCGAGATTCTTAAACAGAACAGTAGCATATACGATCTGGTCTTACAAGATATCGGTACGGCAGGCAGCGCAACCGGCGCCAACGGCATGACTGTCGAGCAGATCCTTCGGGCCACAATTATCAAGCAGATGGAAGGGTTCAGTTACCGTGCACTCGCCTTTCATCTCATGGATTCCCTGGCGTACAGCTGGTTCTGCAGAATTGTCTGCCGGATCCGTCATCGTGTACTCGAGGGAGAATCGGTTCCGGCTGCGGAGAAAATAGTCCCTATCTTTGAGGAACATACGGATATCATCAATAAAAACCGTCATGACACATACTACCCTGAAAATCGGATAAAGCGTACACTTTAAGCCTAATGAATTTAGCTTTGTTACTGAAAAATAAGGCTTTTTCTTGCCTCTCCAATAGTGTGCGTATTAGCGTAATACATACACGTTTCGAAAATGGTGAAAAAGATAATATCTTTAATGGGTTATCTTGCTATTTAAATGGTCATAGTGTACGCTTTGTCCGACTTTCAGGATACTACGGTCACAAGATATGCCTGACTGGTGGCACTTCCAACCTGATTCTTGACTACGTGATTCTCGAAGGGAATCCTGCCGATTCCAGTTTGACGGAAATGATGCTGGACCGACAGGAAACAATCTATGGCCGTTATCCCCTGAAGGCGGCTTTTGATGGAGGTTTTTCCTCACAGGAGAACCCGAAAAAAGCAAAGGAGAAAAAGGGGTTAAAGGAGGTATGTTTTTCAAAGAGCCGTGGCTTGGATATAAAGGATATGTGCCGTAGTAGCTGGATGTTCAAGCAATTGCGCAACTTCCGTGCAGGTATCGAATCCGGCATATCCTGGCTGAAACGCAGCCTGGGGCTTAACCGGTGCCTGTGGAAAGGATTCGAATCGTTCAAAAGTTATGTGTGGGCGTCCATAGTGTCAGCCAACCTGCTGACCATGGCCCGACATCAATGGGCTTGAAGTGTCCTTTCCTGGACGAAAGTATTTGGCAGTTAACAGGAAAGGTGCGGTCGAATTTCAACGATGAAAGGCCGGCCACGGGAATGTGGAAGAAAAATCGAGATTGAGGTGAAAGATAGCAAAGGAACGCCTATCATATGAGAACTATTATCTCGTAGACGTTGCAAAAGTAGCCCATTTATGGACAGGCACTGATAACGAATAATACTAAGCGAGAGTTATTTTTTTCTTGACAAAGAACCCGCAAAAAACAGATAAAAAATTATGACCTGAAAATAATTAGAGCATTGTTACTTTGCTGCGTGTCATCCATGTTACTCAGGATTCTGTGAGAGTAGTTCATTTTTTATCATTTGCCTTCCTGCCGATAATGCCTGAGTAACAAAGTTTTTTTATAACCTGGGAAGTAGCGGCTTTTCGGATTATTTATATATTAACCGCGAATATCAATCTTCAACGTATTGGAGGGAAAAATGAAAAAAATAACGAAAGTCTTTTTTGTATTTTTACTGTTGTTTTTTGGAACGACGGTCAGTGCCATGGCCGAGAATGGTGTTTCCGCAAGCCGGATAATTTTAGGACAGTCTTGTGCTTTATCCGGACCAGCTATCGCGTTGGGAACAGGAATGCGTGCCGGACTTAATGCCTACTTCAGTAAAATAAACGCCACCGGTGGTATCAATGGCCGTCAGGTGAAGCTAATTAGTAAAGATGATGGGTACGAACCACAAAAGGCTATTAATAATACGCATGCACTACTTGAACAAGACAAAGTTTTTTTGCTGATTGGGGAGGTGGGTACTCCTACATCTAAAGCAGTGTTCCCCATTATTGAGAAAAGCGATGTTCCTTTTTTTGGCCCGTTTACTGGTGCTGAATTCTTAAGGAATCCATTTAAAAAACAGGTCATTAATGTGCGGGCAAGCTATTACCAGGAAATGGAAAAATTGGCGGCTTATCTGGTAGACCAGAAAAAATTTACCAATATAGCCTGCTTCTATCAAAACGACGGGTATGGCCAAGCTGGTTTGAAAGGAATTGAGCGAGCACTTAAAAAACGATCAATGAAACTATCCGCAATGGGTACATACGAACGAAATACCACGGCAGTCAAGAGTGGCTTATTACAGATTCGCAAAGCCCATCCGGATGCAATTGTAATGGTTGGTGCTTATAAACCTTGTGCCGCCTTTATCAAATTGGCCAAAAAAGTCGGCATGACAAAAACAGTTTTTTGTAACATATCTTTTGTGGGTACTAAAGCGCTTAAAAAAGCGTTAGGTCCTGACGGCGAAGGATGCATCGTGTCACAGGTAGTGCCATATCCATGGGATGAAAGTATTCCTCTGGTGAAAGAATATACATCCGCCATGCACAAATTTCAGCCGAATGGGAGCATAGGTTTTGTTTCTCTTGAAGGATATATGGTAGGTAAATTATTTTGCCTGGCGGGCCAGACCGTAAAAGGTGAATTAACCCGGACCAGTTTGCTGCAGGCCATTGAACAAACCGGCAGCTTTGATCTTGGCGGTATTACCTTAAATTTTGGTCCTCATGACCATCAGGGCATGGACAAAGTTTTCTTGACGATGATATCCGCTGGAGAGATAAAACCCCTCTGAAGAGAAGGTCGATAATTTTTTTAAAAGCAGTCGAAGGTCGGTATTTTTTGATCTTCGACTGCTTTTGGTTATCGTTGTTTTGATTTACAGTGCTTGCCATGGGGATGGAAAGAAATGTCAACGCGGAATATATTTTATTTAATGACTATTAAAAAGCGATTAATATTGGGGTTTTTCTTCTGTGTGTTTTTTACGGCAATGTCAGGAGCGATAGGGGTTATATCGCTTCGACAGGTGCAGGAAATCAGTCGCAAAATAATGGATGAGTTTGTGTTGCAGCTGAACAAACAAAACACAACGTCCGCTGAGCTAATACCACTCAAATTATTGATGAATAAAATTATGGCTGCACAAAGAAAAGAGTCGCTGGAGCCATTAAAAAATATGTTGACGCGCTTCCAACATCAAAAGGATGTTGATAATGTCACGTTGACGAATTTTGTTGATAAATTAATAAAAGCCAAAGAAAATCAATTTGAGATAAAACAGGCCATATCTGCGCTTACTAAGTTAGTTCGCGAGAGAATCAATACAATAAATAAATTGTCATTGGGACTTGCCGACGATATTGAATTTAATGTTGCTATTGAACTGGAGGATAATAAAGACGAAGTGGCCTCTCTTTCTGATAAGGCCTATAAGGCCATTTCCATGATCAAGTCGTCCATGCTGGTCCAGGCAGATTGTAAGGATATAAACATTCTGGTGAAGGATATGATGACTGCCACCGAATCTGCGATGATTGATTATGACCAGCGTGAAATAAAGGGAATGCTCAAAGAGGTCGATACTGAATTGAATAAGTTACCCGACAGTGATGTGAAAGGAAAAATCAAAAGTTCCCTGACCGAACTGGGAAAATGGGCTACGCAACTTGGTAAAAAACGTTTACGGGAGCTGGAAACAATACGCCAAATGCAACAAATGCAGACAATAAGTTTTCAAAAATTAGAGCAACTTGATGCAACAATGCTTCAACAGGGGCAAAAGTTGAAGGCGCACGCGGAAAAGAGCCGTGAATTTTCTGCCGAATTGGTGAACCGTTGGCAGCGCATTTTGGCCATCATCGTTCTAACAGCAATTGTGTTGGCCTTATTGGTTTCAATTGTGGTATCCAACTCCATTAATCGGCCACTTCGTCAAGGTGTCAGGTTCGCGAAACGACTATCCGACGGTGACCTTTCAATCAAGATGGAATACAAAGCAAGAGATGAAATTGGAAATTTGGCCGAAGCTCTTAACACAATGGTTGAAAATTTGAGGAATATCATAAATAATATTACTAATGGTATGACCTCCCTATCCGCTTCTTCAGCGCAATTGCTTGGCATCGCCGGACAGATGTCTGCAGGAGCGGACAAAACCGCCGAAAAAGCTAACGATGTTGCTACAGCTACAGAAAAAATGAATGCTAACTTGAGCTCCATTTCTTCGTCCATGGAACAGGCATCTGCTAATGCGTCCACGGTCGCATCCGGAACAGAAGAAATGAGTGTGACTATTGAAGAAATTGCTAAAAATGTAAAAACTGCGCAGAAAATTTCCGACCGTTCGGTGGTTCAGGGTAAGAATGCCGCCCAAAAAATTGATAAACTTGGTAAAGCAGCCCATGAAATAGGGAAGGTAACAGATACTATAAATGCGATATCTTCTCAGACCAATCTACTGGCGTTAAACGCTACTATTGAAGCTGCTCGGGCTGGAGAGGCCGGTAAAGGTTTTGCTGTCGTTGCAAATGAAATTAAGGAATTAGCCCAACAAACAGCTATGGCAACAGATGAAATTGCCATTCGGATAAAAAAAATTCAGGATACCACCGGGGATGCGGTTGCTGAGATAAATGAAATATCCCAAATTAACGGTGAGGTTGACAGCATCATTTCGATAGTTGCCGCTACGGTTGGTCAACAAGCATCCACCTCTCAGGAAATCGCCGAAAATATTGCCCAGACTGCCTTGGGAATTGCAGAAGTGAGCAATAATGTCGCTCAAACGGCGGAAGTATCCGGCGCCATTGTCTGCGATATCGCTGATGTTAATGAATCTGCCGGTGAGATAAGAACTTCCAGTGTTCTAGTACAACAAAACGCTGAGGATCTCAGTGGTTTGGCGAAAAAAATTGAAAACATGATTAACGAATTTAAAATAGGATAACTGAAGCGGTGGATATCAGGGCCTTAGGCAATTCATCTCTTCAGAATTTATAGAAAGAATGATACACTAACCAATATTGGAACCAATGAAGCTTTGGAAGTAGGTTGGTACCTATGGTAAAATTCTCCGCATGCCTCAAAGTCTACGCTTATCTGATTTTTTGATTTCCATCATTGCTCAGCAACAAGGGATACCATCGTTGTTTCCATGATGCCGAATTGTAAGAACAGAATCCTTGTTCCTGATTTTAGAGCAATATTTTTTAGATTGGAGAGCGACGTGATCCTACGATTCCAGCCAACCTGAACTTTAATGGTAACCAGATCTTCTTTTGAACGAAAATTTTAATTTTAAAAAGCCCCATTAGATAGTAGCGGATAAAATTATTTTTTTTGTTGCAAAATGAAACAAACCCTGTATAGTTATATATTCGTATTACTAGTTAAGTAAAGCACTTTCTTTCCCGACTCATCGGGTTCCGGTTGTCCTCCACGTTTTTCGGATGCCAATAAAGTTTCTGCTGATCACTTATCAAGGAGCAGCAAAACGGAATTTTATTCGGCAATTTCTTCAGTCTCTACCTTGTGATTAATTGTTGATTTACCTTGAGCTGCAACGCGACCGGTTGCATTGTACGACCTACG
>WGCP01000127.1 GCA_015493715.1 Desulfobulbaceae bacterium | reverse complement strand
TGGTAGAAGGTCATGCCCAGCCTGATCATGTGCATTTATGTTTGAGTATTCCACCGAAATATAGTGTTGCCACTATTGTGGGTTTTCTCAAAGGAAAAAGTGCGATTCGGCTGAATAAAGAGTTCAGCAATGTTCGTAGTACAGGCAAACACTTTTGGATACGTGGCTATTTTGTCAGTACCGTAGGGCTTGACGTCAAAATTCTCAGAGAATACATTCGGCATCAAGAAAAATCCGACAAACGTCAGCTGGATTTGCCGGAATTTGATTAAACCACCAGCCCCTTCAGGGGCATTTAAGTAACAAAAGCCCCTTCCAGGGGCTCTCACGAAGCCACCGGCTTTGCCGGTGGAGCTTCACTATGTTTTTTCCGGAGCCCTAAAATGTTGTTGAAAGCATTTTCTCAAAGGCGGCATCAGCATTGGCCTGTCCTCGATGCCACTGTCCCGTAAGCCTCCCCTCCCGGATCAGCAGCACCCGGTCCGCCAGGCGACGTGTCTGAGGCAGGCTGTGTGATACGACCAGCAGGGAAAGTTCATCCTTCAGCGAGAGCAACAGATCCTCTATGCGCCGGGCCGACTGGTAGTCCACCGAGGCGGTAGGCTCGTCGAGCAGGAGGACTTCCGGTTCAAGGGCCAGGGCGCGGGCTAGGCAGAGTCGCTGCTGCTGCCCCCCCGAAAGGGTGGCGGCCTGAGCATCCATCCGGTCGCAGACCTCGTCGAAAAGCCCCACACGCCGCAGCATACGCCTCATTATCTCTTCAGCGGCCCGGCCTGTGATGCCGCGGACAAGCCTCTGGGGAAGGAGCATGTTGCGCTCTATGGAAAGCGGCAGCACATTTGGTGACTGGAACACCATGCCCACCCGGCCCCGGAGACGTTCCGGACAAGTGCCGTCCGCATATACAGCTAATTGCCCGTCATGGAGCGACAGCCTCACAACGCCCGTGGTGGAACAGCCGGGAAAGCACTCGTTGAGCCGGTTGACGGCACGCAGCAGGGTTGACTTGCCGGAACCGGATCGCCCCACAATGACCGTCAGCTCGCCGCATCGGGTTTTGCAGGTGATATCTTCCAGGACTGCAGCGCCGTTAAAGGTAACACGCAGGTTTTTTATGGAAACGGCTGCAGTCATCCCCGCCTCCATCGTCTTTCCATGGCCTGGTGCAGCAGGTGTGCGGCCAGAAACAGCCCCGTGGTCATGACAAGAAGCACCAGGGCCGCGCCAAACCCACGGTTCAGGTCTTCAGGTGTCTGATATTCGGCGGCGGTTGTGTAGATGTAAAAAGGCAGGGCCTCGTATTTATCAAACAGGCTTCGGGGCATGCCCGCATTGGCCACCGCACCGGTGAGCATAATCACGGCTGTATCCTCGGCCGCACGCCCCAGGGACAGTACCAGACCGCTTACTATTCCTTTGCCTGCCGACGGAAGCAGAATATGGCGGATGCTCTGCATGTGGTTCAGTCCCAGGCTGGGGCCAAGCAGCCGCAAATCCTGCGGCAGGCTGCTAAGAGAGGTATAGGTAGCATTGACCATGTAAGGCAGGACCAGAAGCCCCAGGCAGAAACCGGACAGCAACAGGCCGGTTCCCACATCCGGCAGCAGGGTGTGCCGAAGAAACAGTATCAGGGCAAAACCAAAAAGCCCCATGAGAATGGAGGGCATCCCGGCCAGCAGGTCAACGCAGAAAGAGAGTATGTCCCGGAACCGGCCCTGCGCAAATTCACTTAAGTGAATGCCGCAGAGGATGCCCAGGGGGATAGAAATAACGCCGGCAAGGACCACGACGCAAAGGGTTCCAAAACAGGCGGGCCAGATACCGTCCCAGACCGGGACAAAGCGGAACAGGGCATCAAGGGGCGGGGTATCGCCAAACAAGAGGTGCAGGTCAAGGGATCCCCAGCCCTGTCGTAGCAGAAAACCGATAAGCAAGAGCATAACGGCTCCGGGCAACAGGGCGCATGCCCAACACAGTGCGGAGAACAGGCGGTGGAACCGGGTCATGAGCCGTTCTCCCGGTTACCGGCAAGCATTCTCAACCCGAGATTGATCAGAGCCGTTGTCATAAAGAGTAGGAGTCCGCAGGCAAACAGCGAGAGATAGGCAAGACTCCGGCTGTCCGTTGCCACGACCAGGGCGATGTGCGCGGTCATGGTGCGAATGGAATCAAACACCGAACCGGGCAGTTGCGCTGCATTACCGGCAAGCATGAGCGGAATCATGGTGTCACCAAGGGCCCGGCCCAGGCCCAGGATGGCTGCTGCCAAAAACCCGCGCCCCGAGGCCGGGATGACAAGATGCAGCAGCTTTTGCGAGGGCGCCATGCCCAGGGCGGCCGCGGTCAGGCGCACCTGTGGTTCAATGGTCAGGAATTGACTGTGCAGCATAAGGACAACCGTGGGCAGTACCAGTACAGCCAGTCCCAGGATGGCGGCCAGCAGGGAAAAGCCGCTGCCCTCGCGGAACACATCGCGCAACAGGGGGACGAGCACAAATACGGCCACAAAGCCATAGACCACGGTTGGCACGCTGGTCATGAGTTTGATGGTCCAAAGGACGAGCCGGGCCGGACCGGGCGGGCCAACGCCATGGACAAAGCAGCAGATCCCCATCCCCACGGGAAAGGCCAGCAGCATGGAACTGGAGGCCAGCAGCAGCGATCCGGTCAGCATACTGAGGATGCCGAAATCCCCCTGAAATGGACGCCAGTCCCAGCTCAGCAGGCTCGAGAGCACCGTCGTATCCAGAAGAGGACGACAGAACCAGGCCAGGAACAGGAAAATCGACAGCACCACGGCAGCGCTGATCCAGGCCGAAACGGCAATAACGATCCTGGCCGGGATAGGGCTTGAGATATGGGAACCGGCGCTCATTACACGTGCAGACAAAAAGGGTTATTGAATGGGAATAAAGCCGCTGGCGGTGATGATTTCAACACAGTCCGGACCGGTGACATAGTCCACGAATGCCTTGACAAGCCCGGTTGGCCGTCCTTTGGTATTCATGTAGAGTTTTCGCACCACGGGATAGGTTCCATCCATGGCGGTCTGCTGATTGACGGCCACACCTTCCAGCTTCGGGGCCTTCACGGTCTTGTCCAGATGACCGATGCTGACGTATCCGATCCCATGGAGATCCCGTGAAACGGCAGACTTCATGGCGCCGTTGGAGGGCACGATATTGGCGCTGACAGCGATGGGCCCCTTTTTGAGGAGCTTTTTCCAGTAAACGGCGCGGGTACCGCTGGACTCGTCACGCGAGTAGAGGTTGATGGCTGCGTCTGGACCGCCCACATCCTTCCAGTTGGTTATCCTGCCCGCAAAGATATCACGTACCTGGGCGGCAGTCAGGCTGTCCACCGGGTTCTTTGCATGGATGACCGTTGCCACCCCATCGATGGCAAAGGGGAACATCACCAGGCCATACCTGGCCACTTCCGCATCACTGGCCTTACGTCCGGAGTTACCGATATCAACCAAGCCCTCTCCCACCTTCTGGATGCCGACACCGGAACCTCCGCCGGCGACAGTGATTCGAATGTCCGGGTTGGCGGTCATGATGGCCCTGGCCGCCTTTTTCATGACCGGAATATGAGCCGTTCCCCCGGCAATGGCAATTGTCCCCTTTTTGCCTGCAAAGGCGTCAAGCCCGCCTGCAAGGGCCGTGGAGCAAACTATCATGCCCAATAGACAAAGGCAGAGCATGCTTCCAATGGTTTTGATGATGTTGCTTTTGTTCAATTGCGTTACGTTTTCAGTCATCATGGTAACTCCTTTTCTCCATAAGTGGGATTCATCTTTAGAGAAGAGCACGCATAATATACCTGAACGTATTCTCAGGAATCGACAATCAAATTGAAAAAAATGTCAGGATACAGGCAGTCTTACCTGTTGACACTGTTTTTCCGGATTCCATTTTGATGCGGGCATCAAACCGAAATCCTTGCAGGGGTGGGATTACTTCAGGCAGGAGATTGCGGAGAAACACCCGACATCGTGGTGAGCAGCCTGGACCAGGCCGGACGGTTTATACCATCATTGTCAGATACAGTAACGCATTACCCGTTTCTCCGGTGTTAGTTTGAATTGGTATTCCTTTAACATCTCCGGAAATGTATTGCAAGCCTGGACGGATATGAGATCTGCAACTTAAAATTCGGGCTACCGGTCTTCGCTGGTGGCAAATGGCTGTAAACTAAAGACAGCATTTCAGGGGATATGTTGACTTTGGCTGAAGGGAATTTTGTTACGTTTATTGTGCGGAAACATTCACAGTAGGTAGGTATATTTCAAGGATTATGTAAAATTGCAGAGATTACTATTGGCAAACCAACACCAGGAAACTTCGGGTAGAGAACGCAAAGAACAAGACCTACCCATGATTCCCGACTTAATGTGTACCTGTACCCGATTGTTACGGCCAAAGACAAACCCCTTGCCGCCATTCAGGTACATGGGCCGCTCCGGGCAACCATTGAATTCGGAAAGATACCGGGACAGCGGGGAAAAGCTCCGTAGACTTATTGAAATATCTCGAGGAATCCTTTTTACGTTGTAACGCACCAGGCAAGATGTTTTCGGGCCTTGCAGCAGATCGCCTGTGAAGCATGCGGGTTAAAACAAAACCTCACTCGCTCAACCAGCCCAAAAGTCACCATCAAAGCAGTTCGCTTGCGAGCATGGAAAGAAGAGAACGCTCACCTTTCTGCAGGGTAATGTGGGCGTACAATGACTGGCCCTGCATTTTCTCAATCAAATAGCTCAGTCCGTTGGAGCGGCTGTCGAGATAGGGATGGTCTATCTGGTGTATATCACCGGTAAAGACGATTTTGGTGCCTTCTCCGGCCCGGGTGATAATGGTCTTGACCTCATGGGGGGTCAGGTTCTGGGACTCGTCGACAATCATGTACATTTTGACCAGGCTGCGACCTCGGATATAGGCCAGCGGTTCGATGATCAGCTTTTCCTCTTCGAGAAGACGATCCAGCTGCTGGTGCCTCTGACTCTGCCTGGAAAACTGGTTTCGTATGACGGCCAGGTTATCGTAAAGAGGCTGCATATATGGCCGGATTTTTGAATGAACATCACCGGGCAGGTAGCCGATATCCTTGTTGGAAAGAGGGACAATGGGCCGGGCAAGAACGAGCTGCCTGTAATGATTGCGCTGTTCCAGGGCCGCTGCAAGGGCCAGCAGGGTCTTCCCTGTTCCGGCCTTGCCGGAAATGGTCACCAGAGAAATATCATTGTTGCACAGGGCGTGGACGGCAAAACCCTGTTCCGCGTTGCGTGGCGTGATCCCATAGACGGGCTTCTTCCGAATGGTAACAAGGGTATTTTGATCGCCATGATAGACGGTAAGAGCGGATTTCTTGCCATTTCGTAAAATGATATATTCATTGGGCTGGAACGGTCTTTCAGGACGCACCTGCTCCGGTGAGATACCATTTCTGCTACTGTAAACTTCTTCAACCAGACCGCTCTCGACATTTTCAAGGCACCTGCAGCCCGTATACAATGCACCGATGTCTTTGACATGGTCGGTTGTATAATCCTCCGCCATGATACCGACAGCCTTGGCCTTCATCCGAAGGTTGACATCCTTGCTGACCAGAATAAAGGTCCGGGCGGGATTATCGCAGGCAAGATGGTACCCGATATTGAGAATATGATGATCGGGTTTGGCGGCGGCGGGGAAATGCTTTTTCAGGTCGGCATGCAGGATCTGTTCAAGTTTTATGGAAATCTTTCCCCTGTCAGGCCCGATGGATACTCCACCGTTGAGCAGTTTGTTGGCGCTCAGGCTGTCCAGGGCCCGGACAAACTCTCTGGCATGAAAGTTTATGGTCTGATTCCCTTTTTTGAAGTGGTCCAGTTCTTCAAGAACTGTAATGGGCACAACTATATCATGTTCGTCGAAATGATTGAGACAGGATGAGTCATGCAGGATAACATTGGTGTCAAGGATAAAGGTTTTGTTTGTGGATACCTGGGACATGATGGAATGGCTCCTTGAAGGGGCAGCCTGCGGTACAGGCACAGAGATTGAAAACAAGACCCAATCAACCCCATGATAAGTTATCGGAAAAACCAGCAAGGCTGGACCATTTTTTACCGTCCCAGCCACAACCAATGATGAAAACAGTCCGGAATGACACAGCTACGCGGATAATTTTCAGAAAAACCAGCATGGCTGGACCATATTTTACGTCCCAGCCACAACAAATGATAAAAATATCCCGAAAAGACACAACTACGCGGGCTATTTTCGGATAAAATGGGAGGAAAAACCTGCCGGAACCGGCAATTGAAAAAAAATGTATTGGAATTTACAAGCAACAGGGCGGATCATAAATGTTGGCATAACACCCTTGATTCAACAAGATTATGCACAGGCCTCGCTGTGATGGAGCTGTTTCTCTCCCGGCGACAAACAGGGCTGAGTCCTACACTTGCTTATGAGAATACCCGCAATTGATTAGGGCCCGGTTAGAAAATAATTTCCTGATTACCACTAAAGCTCAGCTTGAATGAAATCAGGGATACCATCGCTTTTCTTGGAAAATGAATTGACCTGAAATCAGTCATAAGTGCTGCTAAATTCGATTTGAGATTATAGCTGTAGCGATGTTATCCCTCGTTGCTGAGGAATGATGGTAATCAAAAATAATTTTGATCCGGTTAGATTCATCGTTCCATGATCCAGGGTTATGAATCAGCCGGCCCCATCAGCTTTGTTTTATTCTCCTTGCCGATCAGTCGAAAAAGAGGATCGGGGCAGCTACATGCAAAAAAAAATCCAGCCTGTCTTATCACCGCGCCAACCGTTTTATTCAACCAAAAAACAAACACAATCCAAACGCTTTTCTGACCGTACAATAACACGAACGGTTTACATTCTAAGTGATGAATCCATATGGCTGGAGCCCACCAGCCGGCTACAACAACCATTAAGGATGCCGCTTCGGCAGGGCCTCCCGTGTTTTGCATATCGTTTGAAAAATAAGTTTCGGCCCTTAACCTGCTTTATTACTGGACAGTCCGTTTATCAGGGAGGAATAAATGCCGCCACTTCACTTCAGATCTATCTGGATTTCAGACATTCATCTTGGTACCCGCAGCCTGCAGAGCAGGCAGTTGCTCAATTTCCTTCGCAATACGGAATCGGAATATCTCTACCTGGTCGGTGATATTCTTGACCTGCTCCAGGCAAAGAGAAGTTGGCATTGGCCGGAAATCAACGACCGGATAGTACACACGGTTTTTGAAAAGGCAAAAAACGGCACCAAGGTCTTTTACATCCCCGGCAACCATGACCACCTGTTGCGCAATTTCGACGGCAACACCGTCAACAACATCACAATAAAAAACCAGATCATCCATGAAACCGTGACCGGCCATCGATATCTGGTCCTGCACGGAGACAAATTCGACTGTGTTGTCCAGAACAGCCCATGGCTCGCCAATATCGGCAGTATCGCCTATGACATTTTGCTTATTCTCAATCGCTGGGTCAACAGAATGCGCAATGGACTTGGCCTTGAATACCGTTCACTTTCCGCCTGGCTTAAACATCAGGTCAAAATCGTGGTCAACTATATCGGCAGTTTTGAAGAGGTGGTTGTCCGCGAGGTGGAAGAAAATAATGTTGACGGGTTGATCTGCGGACATATTCATCAGGCCTCGATCAAAAGCATTGGAGATATCCTCTACACCAATTCAGGTGACTGGGTGGAAAGCTGCACAGCCCTTGCCGAAAATCACGACGGAACCCTTGGCGTGGTCGAATGGGCGCGCCGCAATCCCCTGGAGGACATCCTGGCCTATGGCGACGAAAAGGATCTGTATAATAACCGATGCCTGGCGCCCACAAATTAACGGGGTCGTCACCACTTTGGGCCGCACTGTTTTCACCCTTGAGCAGTGGGGGCATCAGGTGAAGATGATTACCCCGCAGCGGTTTCACACCTTTCCCTGTCCAAGTTATCCGGAAATACGCCTGTCCCTGATACGACCGGGATCGATCACCAAGCTGCTCCACAAATATTGCCCGCATGCCGTCCATATTGCAACCGAGGGACCACTGGGTTGGGCCGGGCGAAGGGCCTGCCTGAAATCAGGGCGCTCCTTTACCACCTCCTATCACACCCGTTTCCCGGAATATATACGGCTCAGAGCGCCCATTCCCCTTGCCTGGAGCTACAAGGTAGTCAAATATTTCCATGGTGCCGCCGTCCGCACAATGGTCGCACCCACCTTGATTGAGGAACTGGGCGAAGAGGGGTTTACAAATCTTGTTCCATGGTCCCGGGGCGTGGACATGGAGCTTTTCAAACCAAGGGACAGTGACTTTTTTCATCTTCCCCATCCGGTTTTTCTCTATACCGGCAGAGTTGCCGTTGAAAAAAATCTTCCCGCTTTCCTGGATCTCGACCTGCCCGGTTCCAAGGTGGTCGTCGGAGATGGCCCCGCATTAACCAACCTGCGGAATCAATATCCGGAGGTATTCTTTACCGGGGCAAAGAGGGGCCTTGAACTGGCCCACCACATGGCCGGAGCCGATGTGTTTGTCTTTCCGAGTCTCACCGATACCTTTGGCGTTGTCCTGCTTGAAGCCATGGCCTCCGGGGTGCCGGTGGCGGCGTTTCCGGTGACAGGACCAAAAAATCTCATCAAAAACGGGATCAACGGCTATGTGAACACGAATCTGAAAAAGGCCGCCATGCAGGCCTTGAAACTGGACAGAATTCAGTGCCGTCTGTTTGCCGCTGATTTTTCCTGGGAAGCCTGCACCAGACAGTTTTACGGCAACCTTGCCCTTCAAACCGGCAGGTAATGCCCTGCCCCATCCTGTTTGTTCCGTCCGCTTTGTCCTGCCTGAAACATTAAATCTTTCCCAACTCATTCCAAATAAATCCCTAACTGCAAAATAATAATTATGTAATTTGTTTCAAACAGTTACACGCTATCTTCTCATCGCTTCAAAGTAATTCATATCAATTCCAACAAAAAACAGGAGTACCAATGAAGAAGATGAAGAAGATGTATCGGAAAACACTGCTGCAGGCAGGGATTGGCGTTGCCATGTCCATTGCCGTGACAGGAACGGCGGCGGCGGGTTCGCATGCCAGTGGCCAGGATCTTAAACGCATTGTCCAGGCCCAGCAGCATCAACTTGACTTGCAGGCCAGCGAGATCGCCATGCTCAAAGAACAGATCAACAGCCTGATCGGAGCAACAAAAAAGAACAG
>WGCP01000126.1 GCA_015493715.1 Desulfobulbaceae bacterium | reverse complement strand
TAAATTTCAGATTGCGGATTGGCCTGCATGATAAAGGACAGGTGGTCCGCCGCCATCAGAGATACCGGCAGGGCGTGGACGGCAAGGAGAAAATGGGTTGACGTAACCTCGCCGTCAATGATCCAGAGTGGTATTTCGTGGCATGATTCCAGAAGCTGTGACGAAACACTGCCGAAAAACATCTCACCGACCTTACCCATGCCCCTACGACCGATGAGCAGGGCATCATAGCTGCCTTGGACGGCTGCATGATGAATGGCGGTGGCAATGTTTGCCCGGCTGCTTGTGGTTTGTACGTCGACCTGTTCTTCCGTGAATCCGTTACGTAATAATCGTTCTTTGGCATCTTGCAGGTATTTGCCGGCAACCCTGGATTTTGCATCCATTGCCGGCGACTGTCGGCGTAAAGGGTCAACATCCAACATCCAGTTCTGATCACTTCCTGCAGATGAGATAACAGCAAGAAGGTGGATGGTCACCTCGTCGTCATTGCTGAACAGGCCGATCAGGTAATCAAGACTGTTGGAACTGTAAACGGAACCGTCGATGGCCACGAGTATCTTTTTTTCCATTAAACTCCTCCTGCGTAAAAAGAAGCAGTATGCTTCCCCTTTACTTTTTTTAGACTACCTCCCTTACATTTATAAGATTGAACAAGGCGAAACACAATAGATAGGGAGAGTTTTTTCTCTCCGGGTTTTTACGTCAACAACAGGTAAAGCAGTGTAACCGTGGTAATGGAGACCAGGCGGAATATCTGGCTGAAAAGGATGAGCTGCGTCGCGAGGCCGGGCTTGAAGATACCTGCGTAATAGGGGAATTGATGACGAATGGCGCGAACAGGGGAGGAGAGGATATTGCCGACCAGCAGGGCAAGAATGATTTCCCGGTTGTTCATGGTGCCGCTTGCAAGCATGGCACCGGCAGCGGCCAGTCCGGCGGTAAATTCCGCCGCCACGTGCAGGGCGACTATGGACATGGCCTGCGGGGACATCCAGGAGAGAAAACCGAGGTGATCGGCCATGAAATGTGTCAGATGTTTAAACAGCCCGACTTGGATAAAAATATAAAAAAGAATATAGATGGGGACGGTAAAGCGGATGATTTTTCGGATCCGTCGTTGAAAGCGTTTCCAGGTGCGCTGCCAGGCCGTTTGCAAGTCGCTTTCCACGTGTGTTTGTTGCTGTCCGACAGCCGTTTTCTCCCGTTTGGGCAGCAGAAAGTGACTGATCAGGCTGATACCCATCGTTCTGAGCAGGGCTGCGGAAAAAGTCAGTCCCATATAGGTAAACGCCGCACTCTTGATCAGCGGCGCAATGATACAGAAGGTCGTCGGCAGGTGGAGAAAATAGGTAGGAAGACTGTTGAACAGGTTGGCAAGTATGAGCTCTTTTTTGGGAATCTCCTTTTTTGTATAGCTCTCGGACAGCATGGTATTTGCCGCGATTCCCGAAAAAAAGGCCATGGAAAATGACGCACCGGTTAAGGGGGAGAGGTGGGCGAATTTTGTCAATGGACGGGCAATAAACGCTATCTTCCTGGTCCAGTTGAGAGCCTCTATAAAGTTGGCAAAAAGGAGCCCTATCGAGATGTACATGAGCATTCGAACGAGCGGCCAGGCAAGATGATGCCAGAGTTGTGTCAGTGAAAAAGCTGTTTCCATAAGAGAGTGAACAGGTAGGAACAAAAAAACGACCAGTAACGACTTTAGTCGGTTATACAATCGGACAATTTAGATCATGGGAGGTGTACCCGTAGAGGCGGGATGAATGGGATCTGTTTTTTGAACATAATAGGACTCAAGTGTCTTCTAATGCCCTGTCGCTTCAAGGAAATGATGCTCCTCACAACCTCGACGCCATGAGAGGATACATGCAAATAATTAATTTTATACTTCCGGGATCTTACTCCATCAGGTTTGTTCCGTTCATGAAATAGCGGTCCCGTTCGATAAATCTGGCCAGATTTTCCAGACCGCGATCATGGGCGCCTGCTGCATAATTTTGTTGTTCCTCGTTGTTTTTCTGTTGCGTGCGGGCATAAAAACGAAGGCGGCGCTGGAAGGTTTCATTCCACCTGGCATACTGTTCTTTGACCAAGGCTATGAAATATCCTTTTTTCTTTAATGCAGTAATTTGAGTGTTAATTTTCGGCAATAGCTGTACGGCCGGGGATTTTTTGGAAGCCGTCATGTAAAATTGTTGCACGGTGGCCGGATTATCAAGAAATTCGATCTTGTCTTCAACGTTGAGAAGTTTTGAGTAAATAATCGCCGGATAGAGATCAATGATTAGATAATCGGCGGTACCGAGTTTCATCATTTCAAAGGCACGTTCATATGGCATATAGGAGACGTCGAGTTTTTTTTGGATAAAGGCGTCAAATTTTTCTCCAAAACTCTCTCCGGTATTGGCCACCCCTTTTTTTCCAATCAGGGCGTCCCAGGAAGTGAATGGAAACGTGTTCCCCTTTCTGACCACGATGACAACCGGGCTTTTCAGGTAGGGAGTCGAGTAGGCCATATATTTTTCCCGGTTTTTGTTCCTGTAGGCGGAAACGATAAGATCAACGGTGCCGTTCTTGGCTTTTTCCTGGACTTGTTTCCAGTTGCCGGTATTTTTTATGGTAAAGGGGATCTGCAGACTTCCTAGGATTCTGCTTGCGGCTTCAGGGCCGACGCCCACGAGTTTTCCGGATTTTTCCCAGACGATGGGTGGGGCTTCAGGATTACCGGTGACCAGAAGAGGTTCAGCTGCCCGGCAGGGTTGTATGGTCAGGACCATGAGCGCAAATACAAAGGGGACAAAAAAGGCTCGTTGCATAATCACTATTCCTCAATGGGCGGGGTTAACTGGTCTCCATGCGAAGCCGAAAAGACCAGGATTCATTCTGTGCGAACCAGAATATCAGAAACAGGGTTAAAAAGCAATTGAACCGGGAGAAAGCAGGCAAAAGGTGTACAGGTTTTCCGGGTCGGGTTGCTGCTGGACAAAACCAAGCTGCGCCTTGAACTGTTTAGCCGTTGTGATCCAGGCGGAAGGGAACAGGTTGTCGCTCAGCATGGTGGCAAAAGCCATGCTGCCGAATTGCTGAAGATTTTTCAGGAAGGAGGATGGACGATTGATATATATACCGTTTGGAGACTCCAGACCGGCGAGTTCCGCCGCTCGGGAAACCGCTTCGTTGAGAGATCCTTCGGCATCGACAAGGCCAAGAGAAATTGCAGTTTTTCCATCCCATACCCGGCCTTCGGCAATTTCCTCAACCCTTTTTGGTGAGAGTTTCCTTCCCTTGGCAACAATATCAATAAATTTCCGGTATCCGTGTTCAACGCCTAATTGCAGGGCATTAGCGATATTGGTCGGCAACGGACGGACGGGTGAGACTGCTCCGGCCATGCTTGTGGTGCCGATGCCATCATCGTGGACGCCTATGGTTGCCAGTGTCTGTTCAAAGGTGGGCAGGGCGCCGAAGATGCCGATGGATCCGGTCAGGGTGACCGGGGAGGCAAGAATGGTGTCGGCATCGGCGGAAAGCCAGTATGCGCCGGATGCGGCCATGGAACCCATGGAAACGACCAGAGGTTTGCCCGCTTCATGCAGGCGGAGCAGTTCCTGGCGGATCAGCTCAGAGGCAAAGGCGCTGCCGCCGCCGCTGTCTACCCGCAGGACAACGGCTTTGATGCTGCTGTCCTTACGGGCGGTCTCAATCTGCCGGATAAGTTTTTCCGCACCAATCTGGCCGACAACCCCCTCTCCCGGAACAATATTTCCCTGGGCAACAATAATACCAACCGATGAACTGTTCTTCGGTCGGGTTGAATAGGATGGAGTGATATGTTTTAGGTATTCATACATGGAAATATGGTTGAATTTCTTTCCTCCATTATTGCCGCCGGCAACACTTTGTAGATACTCTTCGACCTGACGTCTGGTTTTTATGCCGTCAATGAGTCCGGCGTTCAGGGCCATGAGGGCACCGTCACCACCTGCTTTTTCCAGGCGGACATCCATGGAATTAATAAAGTCATTAATGAGTAATGGGGTAATCCCGCGTTGTTTTCCTATGTCGGCACAAAAGGTAGACCAGAGTCGGTTCAGCCATTGCCTGTTTGCCTCCCTGGCAGCGTCCGACATGTTGTTTCGCAGGACCGGTTCCAGGGCGGATTTAAAGGTGCCTACCCGAAAAACGTGGAACTTGATCTGGAGCTTGTCGAGCATCTTTTTGAAATAGAGTCTGAAAACACCAAAACCATGCAAGGCGACGGTTCCCATGGGGTTGAGGTAGACCTCATCGGCATAGGAAGCGAGATAATACTGGGTTTGGCTGTAGGAATCATCGGCGGCAATGACGACTTTGCCGCTTTCTTTGAAATTATCAATGGCGCGGCCGATATCACGTAGTTGATTGAGGCCGACCCTGCCGAGATGTGAGGGAGAGAGAACAAGCATCTTGATCCGGTCATCACCGGCGGCCGTGTTGATGACGTCAAGGATATCCTGCAGCGGTGTTTCTTCATGCTTTGATACACCGGCAAGGCCGTTTACTGCACGGGCTATCGGGTCAAGAGCGGAACGTTGCTCAACAATGTTCCCCTCCGGATTCAGGATAAGAGCGGTCCTGTTCGGAATTTTTTTTGCCGGATGGCCGACAAAGAGGGCAATAAGAACTACAAAGAAAAGGAGAAAGAGCAGGTTGCTCGCAATCAGTGTTCCGGTTTTGAATATTTTCCAGATCCAGATAAAAAAGACGGCAATAAAGGTGAATGCTTTTTTCACAAAAAATCTCCGAAGTGGTCAAAGGAGAAGAGCCGCACCCCTAGTGGGTAGGCTGCGGAACTCAAGTCTCAAGGTTAGAGCCTTACCGGCCCTTACAACAGAAAGAAATCTTCCCCGCCCGGTCGCCCGGCGGTCCATCTGGTTCATTTTCAATCACGAAATTTGTCTAAAAGCATAGCCCTTATTGAAATTTCACTCGGTGGCGGTGAATCAGTCCGGCCGGAACTGGAGAGCGATTGTGGGGGAGAGTGTTTTGTTCTGCAATTTGTCTATTGAAAGAATATCGAAGATATCAGGAAATTTCAAGTCTGAGGACCTGACCGAGGTCATTAAGCGTATAAGGCTTCTTGATAAAATGGTGAATACCTAATTTTCGGGCCAGTTCGATGTCGTCGGAGCTGGAATAGCCGCTGATAATGATGGCCTTTTGATCAGGCCGGTGCTCGATAATTCGTTTGTAGGTTTCGCAGCCGTTGATACCGGGTTCCATAACCATATCCAGGAGAACAAGGTCGACCCGATGTTGTTTTATGAATTCGACGGCCTCCTCGCCACCGGCAACAGCATGGACATGATAGCCCAGACGTGCGAGCAGGCGGCGGGCAATCTCACGCTGGTTCTTCTGATCGTCGACAACCAATATCCGCTCACCCTGTCCCTGGCAGGTGAGCAGTGAGGGTATCAGGCGGCTATCGGCAGGCTGTTCTTTCGTGACCGGGAAATAAAGAGTAAAGCTGGTGCCGTCATCATGGCTGTGTACATCAAGAAAGCCGGCGTGATCATGGACGGTATTCCAGACAACGGTAAGGCCGAGTCCTGTTCCGCTCCGGCCCAAGACTTTTTTACTGTAAAACGGATCAAAAATGTGAGGAAGATCATCGGTTGCTATGCCGTGACCATTGTCGTGAACCTGGAGGAAGGCATATTCTCCCGGTTCAATGGTTTCATAACTGCAGACGGCTTTTGTTAATGATCGGTTGCCGGTTGTAATCACTATGGAACCGCCTTCTTTGGCTGCCTCGGCCGCATTGTTCACCAGGTTGACCAGAGATTTGGTCACCTGAACGGTTGAACAGGAGATATTGGCAATTTCGGGATCAGTGGTCGAGGTTATTGTTATGCCGGGATAGCGGCTATACAGCTCCCTGCATTCAACGGAATTGAGATAGGTGCGGACCAGTTCCCCCAGATTCCGGACTTCCCTTTTGGAATTGCCCCCACGGGTCAATGTGAGCAGGTCGTTGACGACGGCGGCGGCACGTTTGCCGGCATCGCGGATCATCTTTATTTCTTTGCGATATTTAAAATTTTTAGGCAGATCAAGGAGGAGCAGCTCCGGGTAGGTGATAATTCCGGCCATGATATTGTTGAGATCATGGGCAACGGAGGCGGCCATCAGGCCCAGGGCTTCCATACGTCTGGCATCGGCGAGTTTTTGCTGAAGGGCAAGCTGTTTCTCCATAGAAATCCGATTGCTGGTCACGTCACGGATGGCGGCTACCTCAGCGCTGCGTCCCGAGTAGTCGATTTGCTTTACCCGTATTTCGACGGGAAAACGACTGCCGTCTTTTCTTCGGGCTGTTGCCTCAAAGGGACCAATGGTTTCCGGGTCCGATAGCAGATGCATGGCCTTAATTGTCGTCCGATCAAGAAGAATATCAAAAATCTGGGTGCCGACAAGTTCTTCTTCCGTATACCCAAACATCTCGTAGAGTTGCGTGTTTGCCTGCAACAGCGCCCCTTTGTCGTAGATTATAATCCCTTCCCATGTGGCTCGTGACAGCTGGCGAAAGCGTTTTTCACTATTAGAGAGCTTTCGTTTCAGCGCCTTGTATTCAATGCCCCTGGCAAGGACATTGACAAGGCGTTCCGGGTCAAAGGGTTTTTTCAGATAATCATACACCCCGCCCCGAAGGGCTTCAACGGCATTTTCAATAGTGGCGCAGCCGGTAAGTATGATAATAACCGTGTCCGGATATTTTTTCCGCAGGGTGTCGACTAGCGAGAGGCCGCTTATATCGGGAAGGCCAAGGTCGAGAAGAACGGCATCAAAGAGCGTACTTTCAAGATGGAACAAAGACTCCCTGCCGGTGTGGGAAACCGTCACCGCATAGCCGTCTGCTTCCAGCAGCGGTTTCAAGCTCGTGCAGAAATTCGGTTCGTCATCAATGAGAAGAACGGAATATGCCATGAATGCCTTTTCTCTATGCCTGAGCAGAGAATTGCAAAGATTAATTTTTTACTAAAACTTTGTTTCTTTAATGAATCCTTATCATTATGGTATAAGAGATATCATAACATCATAGAAACGCAGGCATTTCATAATGTCAAAAGGAAAATGGCGTTTCTCTTGAAAAAAGAATGATTAAGTGGGCATGAAGGGGATGATTACACCAAATGTAGTGTTTTTGCTTTCCCGCTCAAAGAAAATAGAACCACCGAGTTGTTTAACAATTCTGGTGGTAATGGCCAGGCCAAG
>WGCP01000125.1 GCA_015493715.1 Desulfobulbaceae bacterium | reverse complement strand
TTGCCCGGCCGATATCGGCCTTTCTTTCCGCCTTTGTTGCCGGAATTGCCGAAAATTTTCTCAACCCACCCGATACCGAAAGGCAGGCCACACCCGACCTCAGCTGTCCTATTGATAATTGCTGCGACGGTATCAACTGTCCGCCGGAAGAGCATAATCATCATCACAGCCTGTTTGAAAAAATTATTGTCGGTATCCGTTTTGGCGCGACCGATCTCTGGGCTGATCTTGCCGGCTGGTTCTTTGTTGGTGTACTGCTTGCGGGTGTGATCACGGCACTGATCCCCGACGCGGTAATTTCACGATACCTGGGAGGTGGATTTACCTCTATGCTGCTCATGCTGGCCTTCGGCATTCCTCTCTATATCTGCGCCACCGCTTCCACCCCGATCGCAGCAGCCTTTATTGCCAAGGGAGTAAGCCCCGGCACAGCGCTCGTCTTTCTGCTGGTCGGACCGGCCACCAACATAACCTCGTTGTCGGTCCTGATCGGCCTGCTCGGCAAACGGGCCACCATGCTTTACCTGGCCTCCATTGCCCTGGTCAGCGTACTCTGCGGGCTGGCAATTGACGCAATTTATCTCAGTTTCGGTATTTCCGCAGCCAGCGTGGTCGGTAAAGCCGCCGATGTGCTGCCCACCTGGCTGATGCTGGCGGCGACCATGTTATTGCTGGCTCTTTCAATCAGGCCTCTCTATCGTATTGTACTTGGCCGGCTGGGCAAAGGCTCCGGTTGCGGATGTTCCTCTGACTCCTGCGCAAGCGACCACTCCCATGACCATAACCACGGACACGACCACAACAGCCATGATAGTATGTCCAAGACAGACTGCGGCTGCGGTGGCGCCTGTGAAAACAGCGCTCCCGTGCAATTGCAATCCATGCCTGAAATCAAAATCAATAAAAAATCATGAGCGCTCCATCCGCAGACAAAGCCATGGCCTTCCTGCCCATGGCCAAAAAGGTCCCCACGGGAGCCGGAGAGTTCCAACTTCCCTCCATTGACCAACCCTTTGTGCAGGGAACAGTAGCCACTTCCGTGGGGCCGGTGCCGCAGGTACGAACAGAGCTGACCCGGCAGGATGTGCATGGTCATTACCTGGTGCGTTGGAATATCGGCCGAGATCATTTTACGGTGGAGCCGGGTTTGTATGCGGTGGGCAGACCGGATGCGGCCAGCTCCGTCCTTGTCGGCGCCAACTACAAAATGAGCTTTGACCTGCTCAGGCAGGCCCTTACCTGCCGTGACTGCTGGCTTTTGATTCTCGACACCAAAGGAATTAATGTCTGGTGCGCGGCAGGAAAAGGAACGTTTGGCACCGAAGAAATGATTGATCGCATCAAGGCCTCCCGTCTTGAAGCAGTCGTCAACCACCATCAACTGATTGTCCCCCAGCTTGGCGCACCGGGCCTCGCCGCCCATGAAGTGAAAAAATATTCCGGCTTCAGGATAACATATGGACCGATATCGCTGAAGGATTTGCCGGAATTTCTTGATAACGGCCTGCAGGCAACCCCGGTAATGCGAAAAAAAACATTTCCTCTGCGGGAACGCATTGTACTGATACCGGTTGAGCTTATGCAGGGCCTTAAGCAGGGAATCCCGCTCATGCTCTTCTTCCTCTTTATTGGAGGTCTTGCCGGTAAGGGGTCTTTTACCGAGGCCGCGTTCGTCCATGGTCTGCCGCCTGCCCTCGCCGTGCTGATCGGTATCATCAGCGGCACCGTCCTGACTCCGCTGTTTCTTCCCCGACTGCCGGGACGCGCTTTCAGCTTCAAAGGGGCCATAGCCGGTTTTTCCCTTTTTGTGCTCCTTTTTACCGCCGCCGGCCCTTTAACACACGGTTACAGCCATCTGGAACAGGTTTCCTGGCTGCTGCCGGCTCTGGCCGTATCCTCCTGGCTGGGGATGGCATTTACCGGTGCATCAACCTTTACCTCTCTTAACGGTGTGAAAAAAGAAATGCTGCGGGCCATGCCCCTGCAGTTTTGCAGTCTTGTTGCCGGCATCATATGCTGGGGGATAGCGCTGCGAATGAGTTAAGAATGAAGGCAACGAATCTCATGGAAAAATTTCACTACTTTGAAGACGTCGTCTCCCTGGAGCTGGATACTGACAAATGTATCGGCTGCGGCCTGTGCACCATTGTCTGCCCGCATGGTGTTTTTTCAATTACCGAAAAACACAAGGCCCGGATGGTGGCACGAAATCAATGCATGGAGTGCGGCGCCTGCATGCGCAACTGTCCGGTCGAGGCTATTACCGTGGAGGCGGGAGAGGGCTGCGTACGCGGCGTTATCAACGAACTG
>WGCP01000124.1 GCA_015493715.1 Desulfobulbaceae bacterium | reverse complement strand
AAATGAAGATTTTGGCCACATGATCAACAGATATGTTGATTTCAGCGGATTGATCGAAGTTGAAGGATCGGCTGGTCAGGATTTTGAAGGCGTCAATGAAAGTAGATTTACTCTGTCGACGGTGGAACTTGGCTTTGTCGGCAAAATGTCGGACTGGGCAAGCGCTCATCTTACCCTCCTGTATGAGGAAGACGGCGATGATAAAGTACTTGTTGACGATGCCCATATCATTCTCGGCAATACCGACAAATTTCCCCTGTATCTCAATGCAGGCCGGCAGTATGTGCCTTTTGGTAACTTTACGACCAATATGATTTCTGATCCCCTCACCCAGGAAATAGCCGAAACACAGGAAACGGCCATAAAAATCGGTTTCAAGGCCGCCGGTGCCTATGGTTCCGTCTTTGCCTTTAACGGTGACACCAATGAAGGCGGTGGTGACAGTCAGATTGAACAATTCGGTGCCAACATCGGCTATACCCTTGAACGGGATTTCTTTTCTCTTGATATCGGCATGAGTTACATGAACAGCATCGGGGACAGTGATGGGCTGGGCGACATTCTGGAAGAAAAAAACCTGCTCACAGCCGATTATGTCGGCGGCATCGGCGCCTATGCCATCACCCATATCGGGCCGGTGTCACTCATCGGGGAATATATCACGGCCCTGGATGATATTGGTGAAGAAACAAATTTTCAACCCATGGCTTTTAATATTGAAACCGGATATGCCTTCCACATTCGGGGTCTGGAATCGACCGTGGCCATTGCCTATCAGGGAACTAATGACATGGCCGGATACCTGCCGGAAAGCCGATTTCTCGGTTCTTTTGCCGTTGGTATTTTTCCGGGGACAACCCTTGCCATTGAATACGACCACGACAAGGATTACGACAAGGCCGACGGAGGCACCGATGAATCTTCAGACGCTTTCACCGGTCAGCTTGCCTACGAGTTCTAATTGCGGCCGATTTTTTCGATCCGCCGGCGGGCTGGAGGCCTGCCGGCAATCATTCTTCTTCGTCCAGTCTTCGCAACCCTTCCATCAGTATCATCATGAAATCACCTATTTCGCGCGACTTCATCATCGATTCGGGTAAGCCGGGAACAAAGCGAAAATATCCCTTTCGCTCCGAAAGCATAGCATAAATTGCCTCCTGATTGTCCAGCTCTTCAAAACGTGCGGCAATGACCGCTCCCTCGCGAAAAGTCACCCGGGCCGTTCCGCTTTCCATATCGAGAAGCAGCTTACCCGTCTTCTGGTGCATATGAAAAACCTGTAACAGCTCAGCAGGTAAAATGGCATCGAGACGGCCGGTGATAACCGGCTCGCCATCATTATTTCCTTCATCTTCCTGGCTGCCAAGTTTAAATTTAATCAGACCAGTGCAGCCGCCGCAGGTAAAAACCGTATCCTGAAACTCGACAAAATCCATGGTTGCTGCAGGAAGAAGCTGAAAAAGCAACTCCGTGACCGCCCGAACCAAAATCAGGCAGGACGGGCGTCCCACCGGCAGGACAACGGCCTTATCCGTCAACACCATACGGTCGTCAGCGTTATAAAAAGGGCAGCCGCGCTGATCTATAATATCAAAAACTGCTGAAAACTGTGTCATTTAATGAATTAAGGACTCCCACAAAATCTGATAAATATCGAAAACGGAAAAACATTGTCTAAGCAACGGTATCTATAGTGTACACGGGAAAAGTTTGAGACTCAATCGGATTCTTTCCTGTTGTGAATCGCAGGGGCGTTATATTTTTTCTTTTGCAGAATTTTTTTGACATATCGCATGAATAGGATATAATTTTTCTTAGAAAGTTTGTTAGCGTCACCGGATTTCCGTATGCATGGGCAGGCAACCCCCAAAACATGTTCCAATCCAATGGTTTTTCCTGATGCCATGGTATCATCTTGGCGACCATGGCAGCACTGATTATCGCCGGTCACGTATCGGCAATGTTTGTTTCTAATGCGAGAACCCTACTCCGGCTCCATTATCAAAGGTTATAACATGGTCACAGATCCCGATCAGCACACCAGCGATTATGAACAGTTGCAAAGCACATTGGAGCTCTATCCCAGTGTTATTCTGTCTCAGGTCGAAGGAAATCCTCCCGACAGCTATGAAATAGAATATCATCTCAAAGGATTTGTCCGTAATCCCGACGGTACGATTACCACCGCCAACCTGCATAGGATACGAATTTCGCTCCCCTTCGGCTATCCGCATTTTGCGCCCACGGTCAAGCCTTTGACCCATATTTTTCACCCTGATATCGATCCGGCAGCTATCCGCATCGCCGACCTCTGGCAGAAAAACCCCAATCTTTCCGACCTCGTTCTCTCCATAGGTGAAATGATATGCGGCAACAACTACAGCACGGAAGATCCCTTCAACCAGGAGGCTGCCGACTGGTACGAACAGCACCGGAACGAACTTCCGCTTGATGTTTTGCAGATAGCGGACATTGATGATACCAACGAACGCTTTGATACCCTTGACGAAGATGCTTTCAGCTCCCTCGGCCTTGACGAGGAAGACCTTTTCGGGGCGGAGGCTGAGGAACATGAGAGTAAAGTTGACCTGTTCCATCTGCAGGTCAATCAAAAAAATATCTTTGCCGCAGCCAAAATCCTGGCCGATATTCCTCAAACGGTCAGTATTCCCGGGCGGGATCAGATCGAAGAACATATTGCCACAGCACTGAAAAAAAGCGACCAGCTGTTCAAGCAGGCCGAACAGCTCGAAGACCAGGGAAAGCTGGACGAGGCGGCAGTGGCACTGGAAGAGCTCAATACTCTGGTCGCCGATTATCCCGGTATCGATCAACTCCGTAATCGAATTCTTCAATCCCAGTCCCTTGCCGATAGTTTTTCAGTTGACAATGGTGACGAGACGTCTGCCCAACAAAGTGATTTCGAGCGAACCACTCCCCCGCCCATCAAAACACAACGCAAAAAAGCTCGCATTTCCGCAAAGTCACCGCTGTCCATCAAGATTCTTATACTTGCAACGATAGTCGGTATTGTCCTTGTTGCCGCAGGCTTGCTCTATATGCAGGACAAAAAAATACTCACCAAGGGACAAAATGACTGGCAAAATGTCCATGCTCTGATCAATAACAGGCAATTTGATGACGCCCAGGCTGAGGCGGAGTCCATCGTTCGAAATATGGATAATCTTCTTCTGCTGAAATCCGCCGGCAATTCCATGGCCACCAAGGTCACGGCTCTGCTCAATTCCGATGACTTTCAACAGGGACTGTTGGGCAATGTTCGGTACGGTAATGAATACGTATCTTTTGCCAAGGCGAAAAAGCTCAAGCATCTTGCCAAGATGACCGACGAGGCCGAAGAACTTCTTAAGCAAGGCAAGATCAGGGCCGCGCTTGCCGCGTACAAGCAAGGGCTGGTGTATGCCAGGAAACATGATCTCACCGTCAAAGCCCTGGAACTTGCCCAGACGGTCAACAACCTGCGCCTTGAAGAGGCCCTGGCCACGGCAAAAAAAGCGGAGCGGGAAAAGGAATGGGAGAATGCCGCCCAGACCTATAAGCGGGCATTGCAGCTGTCCCAGGCGATTTCCGACACCAAGGACGCCAAGGAGATAGCAAAACGACTGGCGACCGCTACGTTTAAGCACGAACTGAGCCAGTCAAAACAGGCCTTTACCGGGGCGCAGTGGCAGCAGACAATTTCCATGCTGGAACATGCCAAAACCATCATGAACGAAAACCCGACGGCGGTTACCGATAAGGACAGGGAGGAGTTGCAACAACTGCTCCTCAATTCTCGGCTTTATCAGTTGCTGACTATGGCCAGGGAAGCCTATGAACAACACGATCTTTCCGCCAGTATCAACAACTATCAAAAAACGCTCAAGCTGCTGGACACGGAAAAAGAAAACTTCGAGCCGGGCGTTATGGACGCCTATGGAAAAATACAAAAAACCCTGCTCATGTTACAGATCGCCCAAGGCCAGGAGAGAGCACTTGCAGCAAAGAGAAAGGGAGATTTACAAGGGGTTATTGAACAGTACAACACTATTCTACAACTAATAAAAACCAGTCCATTCCAAGCCAATGACGATCTTCGTCAACTTAAAAACGACATTAACAAACAGATTGCGGAAACTCGAAGAGAGCTGGAAATCAAGCACAGGATAGATTACCTGACAAGGAATTTCAGAAAGATTTTCAAAAAACATTACCCGTCTTTTGCCGGTTCCAAGCTCGACCATCCCAAGGTCGTTCTTAAAAAAAATATAGGACGTAAGATGGTCTTTACTATGACCTGCACCGAACGCAGCCAGGGGAGCTCATCCCGGCTGGAATTGCACTATATGTATGATCCCTCTACAGGACGATGGTCCCTCTATACCGGTCAGTGATGATGGTGGTGATGATGCTCATGGTCGCTCCCCCCGTCGGCTTCCTTTTCCGACTTGGCACCACCCGTCATCGCCAGGGCCTCCACCAAGGCACGTTGCGCTTCTTCCAGACTATGGACCGCCCGATGCAGTTGCCCGGCAAGTTCACCCTCGGTTTCGTCGAGTTGATCCGCCCACTGGGAAAATTCTTCCGCATGTCCACGATTATGCTCAATCCAATGGGGCAGCATCACTCTGAGTTTTTCGATAATATTCATACTCACTGCTCTCCTTGATTATCGGTGGATCCTGTCAACACCACGGCTCCGCCGAGAAAGTCTATCCGCTGGATTGCCACTCCGGCAATCCTTTTTGGATCTTCAAAAAATGTCGACAGCACCACGCCGTCATCAACGACCTCAAGAGCCGTAACAGACTCCATCACCGTCTCCTGTTTACCGTTTTTTTCAATAACCGCCCGTAACTGACACATTGTCATCCTCCCTAAAGGGTGCCTTGCAAGCTAATTGAACCGTTGCCCACCCTATCCATTGTAGCCAGCACGACTGGACCAAGGTTTCAGGCCACAGCCACAGCCAGATAAGCGTAGACTTCGACAATAAAAATAACCTGGAAGCGTAAGACCCTGTGGGCTATTATCGAATAAATAGCCTATCGCTCTCAGATTAAAAACCGAAACTCTCCCTTGCCGAGTAGATCATGGAGATGCAGGATCCCCTGTAGTTTTTTTTCGCCGTCAACCACGGCAAGAATAGTAATTTCATGCCGCTGCATGAGGCTCAGGGCATCAGCAGCCAACAGATTATCAGAGATTGAAACCGGGTCTCCGGTCATGACCTCGATCAACTTCTCATCCGGTAAATATCCATTAATTATAATCCGACGGACATCACCATCGGTGAGAATACCCTTGAGATGTCCGGCCGGGCCGGTCACCATGACTGCGCCCAGGTTTTTTTCATGTAACCTTACTATTGCCTGTTGCAGTGAACCGTTATCCGAAATACAGGGAATATCCTTGCCCGTCAACATCACTTCGCTTACCGAAACCTTTAATCGCTCGCCCAGGCTTCCCCCCGGATGATTGCGTCGAAAATCCTCCGCCTTGAACTGTTTACGCTCAAGAAGAACAACGGCCAGGGCATCACCAAGGGCAAGGGTTGCCGTTGTGGAGGTCGTCGGAGCCAGGCCAAGAGGACAGGCCTCCTTGGGAACGGCTACGTTCAAGGTCACGTCGGCACAGGCATCTAAAGTTGAATTCGCGCCTCCGGTCATCGCAATAATAGAGACCTTACGCTCACTGATACTGGCAAGCAATGCATTGAGTTCAGGAGTTTCACCGGAATAGGAAATGGCCAAAACAACGTCGGTTGCCGCAACCATGCCCAGGTCACCATGCATGGCCTCGACCGGATGAAGAAAAAATGATGGCGTACCCGTCGAATTGAGTGTTGCCGTAATCTTTTGCCCCACCAGGCCTGACTTACCGATCCCGGTGACGATCACCCGGCTTGGGCAGGCCATAATCAAACCAACGGCCTGTAAAAACTCCTCGCCGAGTTGTTGCCGCACAGACAAAATGCCATCGGCCTCAACCTGCAATACCTCACGGGCCAACTCTACACTCATCTTTCCTCCCGAAGATCAACCACGATTCTACCTCGCGCCTTTCCCTTCAGCATGCTAACAATTTCCTTTTCAAGCCCGTCAAGCGTGACCGTTCTTGAAACTTTCTCCAACCCGGGAAAGCGCCAGACTGAGGCAAGTTTTTCCCAAATCATTTTTCGTTGTGCCATGGTACAGATGGCGGAATCAATACCGGCAAGCGTCACCCCACGAAGAATAAATGGATAGACATTTAAGGGCAGGTCGCCGGAGGCGGCATTTCCACAACAGGTGACCATGCCACCGTAACGGGTGGCCTTGATGGCTGTGGCTAATATTTCACCGCCCACCGTATCAACCACACCGGCCCACCGTTCCCGAAGCAGCATTTTACCCCTGCCGCGCAAAAGTTTTCCCCTGGCCATAACATGTGTCGCACCGATATCTTCGAGAAAGACGGTCTGTTCCGGTTTTCCGGTCAGGGCTGTGACCTCGAACTCAAGAAACGACAACAACCGGACGGCAAGACTGCCGACACCGCCCGTGGCGCCGGTAACAAGAACAGGACCATCACCATTTTTCAATCCCAGACGGCAAAGTCGATCAACGCACTGGGCGGCGGTAAAACCGGCGGTCCCGATCTGCATCGCCTCAAGGGACGATATTCCTTGCGGCAACGCCATTACCCAGTCGGAAGGCACGGAAATATACCCCCCAAAACCACCGGCGGTATTCATGCCCAGATCATATCCCATGCATAGGACCTGATCCCCTGGCGAAAACTCATCAATGGTTGAAGAAAAAACTCGACCTACCGTATCAATACCCGGTGTGTGCGGGTACCGTCTGGTGACGCCGTGATTTCCGACGGCGGACAGTGCATCCTTATAGTTGAGTGATGAATATTCAACGGCTATGATCACCTCGCCTTCGGGCAAATCATCCAATGTCCGCGTCTGTATCTCACGGCGGATATCGCCGTTTTTCTCTTCACTGACCACCAGGGCCTGAAATGTCTGTATCATTTGTATTCTTTTGTTGGCCAAAGGACAGGCTGAATGCGCCCTGCGAGTATTGCATGAATCTTTCCCGATTGATCTTCCAGACTGTAACGGCCATCATCCAGCAATCCCCGCCCGATGCCTGTAATACAATGATGCCCTGTCTCCCATTTGATGGTCTGCCCCTTACAATAATCATGCTCATTCCAGAGCGCCAGCAGTTTATCAGAATCCCGTTGCAGGGTCTGCACCTGTTGAATAATCTCCTCAACGACAAAATGCAAAAACGATCTCAAATCAAAGGTGTTACCGGTCAAAGCGCAGACGGAAGTTACCAGGGGCCGCACTTCCTCCGGAAATTCGTCGACCGGGGTGTTAACATTTACGCCAACCCCCACGACAACCGTTACGGCTCCATTCCCTGTCACCGGCGTTGTTTCCGTGAGGATACCGCCGAGTTTCCTGTGTCGGCAATAGAGATCATTAGGCCATTTCAAATCAACATGCAGATCACAATATCGTTCGATGATACGGCAGCAGCCGACACCGGCAGCCAGCGTCACCAGTGGCAACTGTTCAGGCACAAGGTTGGGCTGCAGAAGAAGGGAAAAATACAGGCCACCCTGAGGCGAGGCGAACCGTCTTCCCTGTTGTCCCCTGCCTGCTGTCTGTCTATGCGCCCAGATAACGGTTTCCGGAGCTGCACCTGCACCAGCCATTTCAAATGCCCGGGTGTTGGTTGAATCCAAGTCGTCAAATGAGAGAATGTTCATATCCTGAAAATACATGGGACTATAAGAAAATAATCAGGCAGTATTGCACCGTTTTTTTATCCGCAAATAGCCCACAGGATCTTGCACCTCCAGACTATTTTCATTGCTGGTTGTGGCTGTGGCCTGAAAACCTGGTCCAGCCATGCTGGTTTATCCATTTTTATAGCGCCTAAAAAGTTTCATAGCCCCATCTATTTTATTCTTTATGCAAGGGAGTAAACGAGCAGGTCGTGAGTCGGTGAGGCTCCAACAGGGCCAGCTGTGCTGCTACTGATATTTGGTAACAGTCCCTAAGGTGCCACGCCCCGGTCCCGGACACATGGGCCTTTCATAAAAAATTCACAGCCGTTGGAAACGACAACCACCACAAAAAAAAAAAGCAGAAGCCTATCGGCTTCTGCTTTGTCTGTCGATACAATCTGAAATAAATCAGTTGACCCCTTCGCTCCCCTCTTCATCCTTAATACGATCAGGGCGCGCATACATGGTTGTTGAACCCGACGACCAAAACATCAGTTCGCCTTTCTGAACCAGTTTATTGGCGATATTTTTAATCTGCCTCGGCTTCATATCCGGGGCACATTTATAAAAATCCTTAATATACAACTGGGGTTTAGGTGCTTTTTTCGCCTTTTCAATTATTGCAGCTTCTACTTCTTCCTTACTCATTGCCATAACCATACCTCGTTGGCAGAGATAATAAATACTCCGGCCCCGCAGATTCGGGACCGGAGAGTTATTTAGAACTTACTTCGTGTACGCATCCGTATGGGAGGTATACTTGAAGGCAGCGGTAGTCTTCCAAGTATCATAGGCGAGACGATAATCATCAATTGATTTTTCGGTAAACGGAATATCGCATTTTTCGAAAAATTTCTCCCAGCCGATACGCTCGGCCCACTCACCGATACGCTCATATTTTTTCGCATCCTTGGCGTATACATGAACGATACGACGAACAACCTCCGTGACCTCAGGCCAACGGGGCGGATTGTTGGGCAGGAAAGGAACGACCAGCTTGGAAAACTTGGGTGCGGACTTGGCATTGGAAACCTTGCCGCCAACCAGAATGGCCATACCATCACCTTCCGGATCGGCCAACGGCATGGCCGGACACATGGTATAACAGTTCCCACAGAACATGCAGCGTTCGGAATTTACCTTGACCGATTTAACCTCTTCACCTTGACTGTTTGTCGCCTTTGCCGGTTTAATAGCGCCAAGCGGACAGGCGGCAATGGCAAGAGGCAGCTCACATACGCCGGTGATCCGATCATTGTCAACCATCGGTGGCTTACGATGGACACCAAGAAGTGCAATGTCGGAGGCATGAACGGCGCCGCACATATTTAGACAGCAGGCAAGGGCAATACGAATCTGGGCCGGCAGTTTCATAGACACAAAATACTCAAACAAATCATCCATGACGGCCTTAACCGGTCCGGACGCGTCGGTTGCCGGAGTATGACAATGCACCCAGCCCTGAGTATGAACGATATTCGTTACACAGGCGCCGGTTCCACCGATGGGAAACTTGGTGCCACGACTTTTGAGGTCGGCAATCAGGGCATCGCATTTCTCTTTGGAATCCACCATGAATTCAGCATTGTTTCGGGTGGTAAAACGCAAATACCCTTCACAATGCGTATCGGCTATATCACACATTTCGCGGACATGCTCAATAGATACCAGCCGGGGAGAGCCGACACGAACGGTATAGCATACACCGCCGCCCTCGGCATAGTGCACCAACACTCCGGACTCAGGAATTTCATGATACAGCCATTTACCCCTGTTCGCCTTAATAACCGGCGGTAACATGTCATCATAACTATGCGGCCCAATGTCGGTAATCCTTCCCTCCATAGGATTCTTTGGATCATAACCCATGATATATATCTCCTTATAAATGTATTATTAAAAATAAATTTATCCTGTAACGATCAGGCAGCGTGACGTTTACGAAATGCTACAATATCACGTTCAAAGCCACCGGGAACTTCTTCTTCCTTCCAGAAGACATAAGGATTGGAACGTGGCTCTCTAATATGTTGAGGAATCGGTTCCACTTCCATAATACTGAGGAAAGTCGGTAACCCAACCCGCTGCATGGTCTCACCAACCCGCTCGCGGTTCTTACCCACTTCCATCCACCAGTCCCAGATCCTCTCAATCACGTCAATAATGTTTTCGTATTCGTTTTCCTTGGAGACCTCAATAAAGGGAATAATCATGGTTGCAAACTGGGCGCCATCAAGGATCGGGGCCTTAGCTCCCATACAGATAGTCGCTCCTTTTTCCTTGCCGGGACGCAGGGCACGGGGCATAACGTTGATGCAGTGCATGCAACGATTACACTCACTGTTATCAATCTTCAGTTCTTCACCTTCCATCCACATGCACTGGGTGGGGCAAAGATCAATCACCTCTTTTTTCAGACTGAACGGACCCCAGTCGCCATCCTTGTGGCTACCGCCGTTGACCGAATAGTTGCCGGCCACATATTCTTTAACGGCTGCCTGGTCGATCTGAATATCATCTTTCCAGGTGCCGATAACGGCAAAGTCGGAACGGGCGATGGCCGCTACACAGTCATTGGCGCACCCTGAAAATTTGAATTTAAATTTATAAGGGAATGCAGGACGATGAATTTCATCCTGATAATGCATGGTCAGCGCGTAGCAGATGTCCTGAGTATCATAGCAGGACCACTCACAACGGGACTCACCGAGACAGCAGGAGGGAGTCCGCAGATTTGACCCGGATCCACCAAGATCCTGCTTCAGATCATGGGTAAGGTCCCAGAACAGGGGCTCCAGATTTTCAGTTCGGGTTCCAAGCAAAATCATATCACCGGTGGAACCGTGCATGTTGGTCATACCGGATCCATATTTATCCCACAGATCCATCAGGGCACGCAGGTTTTCAGTTGAATAGTACATACCGGAGGGCTGGGCAACACGTATGGTATGAAAATGCTCAACACCGGGAAAACGACCGGGAACATCCGAATAGCGACCAACGATACCGCCGCCATAGCCGAAAACACCGACGATACCGCCGTGTTTCCAGTGGGTAATCTTATCCTCATACGAAAGTTCGAGCTGCCCCAGAATGTCCCAGCATTCCGGATGGGTTTCCGCTTGCCGCTTAAGGTCGGTGACGAAACTCGGCCATGGACCTTTTTCCAGCTCATCCAACATCGGCGTGTCATGCTTTGCCATCAGTGTTCCTCCTCGTTCATTTTGTAATAAAATATTTTTACCTAACCAACAAATTCCATTGATAACGGGACATTAACCTTTCTGCAGGAATGCCACATTGAATGACCATTCAGGGTGCCATACTGAACGGCTATTCAGCGACAAAGATTACCCGGATCCCCTGATTTTGTCAATATAAAAGCGTAATTCCATCCTCTGTCCACGAACCGTAATTTCCCCATATACCCTTCGTCATTTTGGTGGATTTGCCAGCCGAAGCAGAGACTTTTCAGGGGAGTTTTCAGGCAATCCCTGTTCTCCGGTACCATCGCCTGACAATTCAGCCAATAATCGATTGGCCAGTGCCTTGCCCAGCTGCACGCCTTCCTGATCAAAAGAGTTGATATTCCAGCATAACCCCTGGAATACGATCCGATGCTCATACAGGGCCAGCAAGGTGCCCATGGTATATGGGGTTAATTGATCCGCCAGGAGAATGGAGTTGGGACGATTACCCGGAAAATATTTATTAGGATTTTCATGCGGTCTTCCCTGGGCCAATGCCAGCGACTGGGCCAGCATATTCGCCACCAGTTTCTGCTGGCTTGTCGTGCCCTTCACCGTAAAATCCCGACCGTACTGACAGCGGCGAAAACCGATAAATTCCGCCGGTACGATCTCCGTGCCCTGATGAAGCAGCTGGTAAAAGGCATGCTGGCCGTTGGTCCCAGGCTCTCCCCATACCACGGGCCCGGTCTGCCAGCGTACCAAACCGCCCAGCCGGGTAACGGACTTGCCGTTACTCTCCATGTCACATTGCTGCAGATGGGCCGGAAAACGCACAAGGGCCTGGCTGTACGGCAGAACGGCGAGGGTAGGAAAGCCTAAAAAATTGTGGTTCCAGATGCCGATCATTGCCATCAACAGCGGCATGTTCTTTCGGATATTTTTTTCCTCAGCCGCCCTGTCCACGGCATGCGCTCCTGACAAAATCTCAAGGGCGCGGTCATATCCAAGCAAAAAGCCCAGCGTGACCATACCCACCATGGAGGTTGCCGAATACCTGCCGCCGATATAATCATACATATGAAAGGTGGCCAGGTACCGCGCAGGGTCGTCCATGGGGCTGCCTTTACCGGTTACGGCAATAATATGGCGGGCCGGATCAAGCTCATTGCGAACAAAAGCCTCACGGACAAGGCGTTCATTGGTCACGGTTTCCAGGGTAGTGCCGCTTTTAGAAACCACGTTGACCAGGGTTCGGGAGAGATCAACCCCCGCCAGCACCTGGGCTGCATCATCGGGATCAACATTGCTGATGAAACCGACGCTATGACCGGAGCGGCCATAGGCGGTAAGGGCCAGGCAGAGGGCGCGGGGGCCGAGATCCGATCCGCCGATACCCACCTGGATCATGGTGGTAAAGGGCTCACCTGCCTGATTGACGATACGACCGGATTCAAGGTCTTGGAGAAATGCGTGCAAACGGGCCAGCTGTTTTTTAGCCTGCCGGGCCGATGACGGATGGTCGGGATTTTCCCGAAAAACATCCCGGCTGCTGGTATGCAGAACCTGTCGCTCCTCGGAGGGAAATCCCTCAATCCGATTCATCACCGCCCCCCGCTTCATCGCCAGGAACTTTTCGACCAGTTCAGCCTCATCGGCAAGCTCCTGCAGGGCGGTCAACACCGAATCATCAAGGCGCTGGGTCGCATACAGCAAATCAAAACCGCAGGAGGACAAATGATACTTGGAAAAACGTCGACTGGAGAGCAGATCCGGTGCCGTCAAATCACATGGTGATTCGGCATAATCCTGCAGTTTACCAACAGCGGTTAACTTTGAAAAATCCAAAAATTGCATATTTCCCCCCTGCGTGTGAAATGTTATCGATCCGAAGAAAAACCTCCCTGTCGCTTCAACTCTGCTATGGCCGCAGCATAATCCTCACGGCCGTAGACCGCCGAACCGGCGACAAAGATATTTGCTCCGGCCCCGGCTACCCCGGCAATGGTTTTGGGGCTGATGCCGCCGTCGATTTCAATCCCGGCATCGGGATTAACCCGGTCGAGCATGGCCCGTAATTTACGTATCTTTTCCAGGGTGGACGGAATAAAGGACTGGCCACCGAACCCGGGATTGACACTCATCAACATGATAAGATTCACATCTTCAAGGATATAGTCCAGGGTGGAGAGCGAGGTCGCCGGATTGAGTACCGCACCGGCTTTTTTCCCCAGATCCAGAATATGGTGAATCGTCCGATGCAGATGGGTACAGGCCTCAACATGAACGGTTATCCAGTCCGCCCCGGCCTCGGCAAAATCCTGCAGGTATCGATCCGGCTCAGTAATCATCAGATGCACATCAACGGGGAGGTCGGTCACCTGACGCACGGCACGCACAACGAGTGGGCCGATGGTAATATTGGGGACAAAATGGCCGTCCATCACATCGACATGAATAACCTCGGCCCCAGCCTGTTGCACAGCCTCGATTTCCTGACCAAGATGGGAAAAATCAGCCGAAAGAATAGATGGGGCGATCATCATGGATTTCATACTGTTTCCTGTTCATTGGTAAAAAAGGAGTAAAAATAGCTCTTATAGTACCGCTCCCGCCCGGGATACACAAGAAATTCTCACGCCTCCCGCTTTCATTTACATGAGCATAACCTTTTCATAGAGTTGCCCCGGCCGCTGCCGCACCAGGCCTTGAAGCTCAAGTTGCAGTAAAAGGTCGAGGACCCTGGACATTTCCAATCCACTCACCCGCATTATTGTATCTATATCAATTGGATAGACATCGAGACAATCCATGATGCATTGTTCGTCCGCACTTGTCTCTCCGGTCACTTGATGTGGATTCCGGTCGGAATCCACATCAGCCGTACACAAATCCAGTTCACGGACAATATCATCCGCCGACTGCACGAGATGCGCGCCCTGCTGCAGCATCCTATGCGTACCCGCACTTTTTGCGGAATCAACACGACCCGGCACGGCAAAGACCTCGCGTCCCTGGTCCAGGGCCAGACGGGCCGTAATCAAAGAGCCGGACTTAAGTGTGGCTTCGACGACCACGACTCCCTGCACCAGGCCACTGATTATACGATTTCTGGCAGGAAAACGAAACCCGTCCGGTCGCGTTCCACAGGGATATTCGCTGATCAACACACCCTTGTCGGCAATCTCGTGATAGAGTTTTTCATGCGCATGCGGATAGACGACATCAATGCCGCAGCCAAGCACCCCGGCTGTAAATCCTCCCGCCGACAAAGCACCGCTGTGGGCTGCCCCATCAATACCGGCTGCCACCCCGGAAACAACGGTTATGCCGCGACGGGCAAGGCCGGCAGCCAGCCGATACCCGACATCCCGACCATAGCCCGTTGCCGCCCGTGAACCGACAAGCGCTACCGCCGGCCCTGCGAGTGGGGCAATGTCACCTCGGTAAAACAATAAAACAGGGAAATCCGCAAGGGCATGCAATCGGGCCGGGTAGTCCGGCGCATTATGACAGGTCAGGGAAACCCCAGTGCACCGCAGGAGCTCAACCTGTCGTTCGACCTGCTTTTCCGCAGTGCGCCGCAGGGCCGGATCCGTCAGAATTTGAGCAAGGCGGGGATTGATATCGGGATCACTACCGACTTTTCGGGTAAGGGAAGAAGGGGTGGAATATCGCCCGGCCAACCGACAGAGAGTTGCGCTGCCGATTTGCGGCAGCAGGGAAAGTGTCAGCCATTCCAGGGCCGTGTCACTGATACACACGCGACTTTCCGAGGCGTCAAACAATGAAATAGCACATAGTTACATGGAAAGTTATCGAACGCACACGACCTGTCGTCAGCTAATCGGTCATGAAGACGGAAAGCTCTTCACTCCTGCTCGGATGCCTCAGTTTCTGTATGGCCTGGGCCTCAATCTGCCGAATCCGCTCACGGGTAACGGAAAAACATTGGCCGACCTCTTCCAGGGTATGATCACAACCGACCTCGATGCCGTAGCGCATACGCAGCACCTTTGCCTCTCTCGGAGACAACGAGTCCATTACCCTGCACAGACACTGTTTAAGGCTTTGGGTGACCGAAATTTCCTGGGGATCGGGATGGGCATGATCTTCAACAAAATCACTGAGCAGAGAATCCTCTTCCTCCCCCACCGGCGCATCAAGAGAGATGGCATCTTTGGCGGTTTTCAGGGCCATTTGTACTTTTTCCACATCTGTTCCCAGTTGCTCGGCCAATTCCTCGGGACTGGGATCTCTGCTCTCAATGCGCTGAAAATCCCGAGAAAACCTGAGCATACGGTTGATGGTTTCAATCATGTGCACCGGCAGACGGATCGTCCTTCCCTGGTCGGCTATTCCCCGGGTAATGGCCTGTCTGATCCACCAGGTCGCATAGGTGGAAAACTTATACCCTCTGGTATAATCATACTTTTCAACGGCCTTCATCAGGCCGATATTGCCTTCCTGGATCAAGTCCGGTAACTGCAGACCGCGATTGAGAAATTTCTTCGACACCGAAATAACCAGCCGGAGGTTGGAACGAACCAGTGCCTCCTTGGCCTGCTTGGCCATCTCCCGCCCCAGATCTATTTCCTGCAGGATTTCATCAAATGTTTCCCAGCCAACGCCCATGGTTTCGGCAAGCTCCATGGAAATCCGCTCTTCGATTTCAGAGGAACTGACGGGTTGTGCACCAGCTGTCGCTTGTTCGCGGCGCAGGGCGAGCATTTCCCGCTGCCGGGCAACAACACGTACCTGTCTGAACTTCTGGCTCAACTCTTTAACGGCATTGCCGACCGACAAGACCCCTTTGGAACAGAGGCGATAGTCGGCAAACAAATCGGATATTTCCTCGCTGATTGTCAGAATTTCATTCTGCAGCCGCTTTTCTTCTTTTGCATCGCCGACAACGTGTTTCAGTTGTTTGAACAACTCCAACCGACGGTCATCAAGAGCATTGGCCTGATCAATCCGGGCAAGCAGACCATCGGTTATGGCCGGCAGGGCATTGTCCTCCTTTGCAGAGACCCCCCGCAATACCGAGGCAATTCGCGCCTTGCCGGAAAGGAGCCGATCGGCAAGATCATTGAGTGCGGTAATCCCGGGCGTCACCCGCAACACGGCTTTTTGAATACGGGCCTCACCCTCTTCAATCAATCTGGCGAGTTCCACCTCCTCTTCATGGCTGAGCAGCGACTGACTGCCCATTTCCCGAAGATAGATATTCATGGGATCATTATTCGTCCCCACTCGGCCGCCGTCATTTCTTCTCCGGTCCCGACCTGTACGACGATCGTCCGAAATTCTTCGCACGGTTTTCCCCAAAGCAAACTCCCACTCGTCTGCATCCCCGTCACCGGATGATTTTGCAATCGGATCATCAGGATCAGGGAGTGAATCTTTTCCCGTTTCCATCTCAAAATCCGTATTGTTACGGTCCATTACCATCTCCCGGACACTCTCCTCCCCAGAAAAAACAGCATGGCTGCATCAAATAAACACGCCTGAAACCTGTGCTGACAAACACATCTTCGACGATCCGGTTTCAATTCCCATCCACAGGGAACCAACCGGCAAGGGCAACGACCTGCATGTTTCCCAAGGAAAGGTTGTAATAAAAAGCACTTATAACCAGTTGTAATACATTAAAAAATTTGTGCCGCCCTCCATGATCATTTTATTTTCGTCATAAAGTACGGATTTGTAATGTACCAGTATTTACTCATTTTTCAACAAGTTATCACAAAATCCCGTTCTTTTTCTTCCACACTCCTGTTTTCTGCGCAGCAACTCCATGACCTTTTCCCGGTCACCAGCCTCCTGCGCTACCCTAATCTGCTGCAAAAGATTCGCTTCTTCCAGAACCCTCTGCTCTTCCCTCAGCCAGGATTTCAACTCATTGCACATATCACGGGAACCTGTTTCATCCCCGGTCGCCCCGTTTCCGGCTTCCATGAAGATCTTCGCCGCGTATCTTCGCGCCTCGCCTTCGGGCAAGGATGAAAAAATCCTCTCCGGAGTACAGTTGCCTTCCGGCCGAATTTCCTTTAAAAACTTGATAAAATCAACAAGCACCGGCTCTTTGACAACGCTTTCCAGGCCCTCGGCGAGCAGATCATCAAAAAATTCAGGGTAGAGCAGTAAAAAATCAACCACCTGCCGGTAGCGGCGGGGCAACATTGCAAAAGCGGCCCACTCTCCGGCCGCAGGCTCCGGTGAAACCGGCGGCCGTACCGACACTTCGGACCTGGACATCCGCTCGGGCGACACCCCGAATTTTTCACTGAAATGGGCGATCATCAAGGCCCGCTGATCACCGTCACCGGCAGCCAGCAATGGTTGCAGTTCGGCAACAATCCGGTTCTTACCATCCAGGGTCAGACCATGACGACGGACCAGGGCCTCAAAAACAAATTCGGGCAGGGGATCCGCCTGATCAACCAGGGCCCGGACGGCATCCACGCCCTGTTCCCGAACCATGCTGTCAGGATCCTGCCCATCGGGCAGCAGGGCCACTCGTGCCTCCACCCGCTCGGAAAGGAAAAACGGAACGGAACGCATGGCCGCCTTGAAGCCGGCGGCATCGCCATCAAAAAGCAGCACTACCTGGTCACAGTATCCGCGCAGAGAACGGACATGCGGCCTGGTCAGCGAGGTGCCCAGCGGTGCAACCACATTCTCCACCCCGTGCACGGCCAGTGACAACAGGTCGAAATTTCCCTCAACCACCAGGGCCCGGCGCTGCCTGCGGATGGTATCCCGATGCTGATAGAGACCAAAGAGCAAACGGCCCTTGTCAAAGATGGAACTTTCCGGCGAATTCATATATTTTGGGCCGCCTTCGCCAAGAATCCGGCCGCCAAAGGCAACCACCCGGCCGCTCATGTCATAGATGGGAAAGAGTACCCGATCGCGAAAACGATCATAATAGCCGCCCTGCTCTTTTTGGACAGCCAGCCCGGCCCGTTCGATATCGACGACGGCATGGCCGTTCTTCTGCAAAAGACCAGTGATAAAATTCCAACCTCCATGGTCAGGTCCCGGCGCATATCCGAGACGATACCTGGTCGTAAATTCATCGGGAATGCCCCGATCGGCAAGATATGAACGCGCATCCGCTGCGGCAGGCAATTGCCGCAGATTCTGTTGATAAAGCGCGGCCGCCGCCTCATTGACGGCGTACAATCTATCCCGACGCCGGAGCTGCTGTTGCTCCGCCGGGGACAGCGCCCGCTCCGGTAGATCAATGCCTGCGCGGCCAGCCAGTTCCTTCAGGGCCTCGGGAAACCCGAGACGATGGTACTTCATCATAAAGGTAAAGACATCGCCCGACTCACCACAACCAAAACAGTGAAAAAACTGACGTCCGGGGTTGACCGAAAACGACGGGGTCTTCTCCGCATGAAAGGGACAGAGCCCGACATAGTTTGCCCCCACCTTTTTCAGCTCAATATTTTCACCGATGAGACGCACGATATCCGTGCTCTCACGAACCCTGTTTTTAATCTCGTCCTGCTGTCTGAAAGAAGAATTCATGCAATAGCGCCCCGGTTACGACGGCCATGAAAATGTTGCTGCACCAGAAATATCATCGACAAGTCACCTGAGGTTCATTACAGTTTAGAAAAGCGAAGGGCCACGGGAAAACAGGCGTGACGCAATCGTTTTGCCTATTTTGCGCAGGCACATAAAATCCTGTTAATTTAACAGGGATTTTGTTCGAGATCGGATAAGCATAGCCTTCGAGGCATACGGAAAATTTCGCCACAAGCGCCACGCCGCCGGCGTGACTCCGAAAAGTAGTGTGTCGGGACGGGTCTCAAGTATACGGGTAGTCTGTTATGAATCGTCCCGGTACACACGACGCTGTAGATCGAAATTTTTACGATTCCATCAAGATTAAGGAGGAACCATGGCGCCAGACATCGACAAAGTGCTCTCTTATGAGATCAAAAAGGAGATTGCCGACCGGTATTTCGGCTTTCGCAAACTCATTGAAGAGGACATCAAGGAATACGACAGCCTGATTATTACCACATTCAGGCGCCTTGAACAAAGAATCGGCTTTGATCTTGTCCGACTGTACATTCTACTGAAGAACGAGCAGGTTATCCATGACTTTT
>WGCP01000123.1 GCA_015493715.1 Desulfobulbaceae bacterium | reverse complement strand
GCGCTGGCCGGGCGCTCCGCGCTTGCTGTTTTTCCCACCGGCCAGGGAAAAAGCCTCTGCTACCAGTTGCCTGCACTGCATCTTTCCGGACTGACCCTGGTTATCTCACCGCTCATGGCCCTGATGAAGGACCAGGTTGATTTCCTCCGTTCAAAAGATATCGCAGCGGCCCGTCTTGATTCATCGCTTAACTTCAACGAGATAAACGAGATATATAATCAACTGGATGCCGGCGCAATACGGCTGCTCTATGTGGCGCCCGAGCGTTTTGCCAATGAACGCTTTGTCGGCCTTGTTTCCCGCCTTACCATCTCCTTGATGGTGATCGACGAGGCACACTGCATTTCCGAATGGGGCCATAATTTCCGCCCTGATTATCTAAAACTGGCCGAACTCGTCCCCTTTTTCAAAAATCCTGCGGTCCTGGCCCTAACTGCCACAGCCACCCCCCAGGTCTCGGCCGACATCAGCAAGGCCTTTGCCATTCAGCCTGCCGATGTTGTCCAGACCGGGTTTTACCGCCCCAACCTGACCCTGCGCTTTGAACCTTCGCCGGACCCGGATAAACGGCTTTTGGAACATATCGGGGGCAGTGATCCGGGGGCGACCATCGTTTATGTTACTCTGCAGAAGACTGCAGAAAAAGTCGCCCGTCTGCTCTCTGCAGCGGGCCATCAGGCCAAGGCCTATCACGCCGGGCTCAAGGATGAACTGCGCCGGGAGGTCCAGGACTGGTTCATGGCTTCGGACACCGCCATTGTCGTGGCCACTATTGCCTTCGGCATGGGGATTGACAAGGCAAATATTCGCTTTGTCTATCACTATAATCTTCCTAAAAGCCTGGAAAATTATGCCCAGGAGGTCGGCCGGGCCGGTCGGGACTCCAAACCTTCCACCTGTATCATGTTGGGCAACGGAGGCGACCTTGTCACCCTGGAAAATTTTGTCCATGGCGACACCCCGGATGAGGATATGGTGCGGGCCTGTATTGATCATCTCCTCGAGCAGGAAAAATATTTTTCCTGCTCGGTCTATGAGCTTGGCGGCCTGTTTGATATGCGGCCCCTGGTGCTCAAAACCCTGCTCACCTATCTCGAGCTTGAGGGGGTCATCAAATCGACCGGACCCTTTTATGCGGAATACAAATTCAAACCCTGTAAGTCTTCAGCAGAAATCCTGGCCCGTTTTGATGAGCAACGGCAGGCCTTTCTGCGCACGCTTTTTTCCTGCGCCGTCAAGAAGCAGGTCTGGTTCACCATTGATCTTGATGAAGCAGTTCAAAAAACCGGCAGCCCGAGAAAACGAATCATCACGGCCCTGGATTATCTTGAGCAGAAGGGCGATCTGGTCCTGCAGGTTTCCAGTCCGCGTCTTGGCTTCAGACGTCTTGACACTGGTGATACGGATATCCCCGCCTTAAAAGAGAAACTGGTTCATCGTTTTATCCAACGTGAAGAAAACGACCTGCAACGTCTGCAGCTGGTGGTCGACATGGTCAATCATTCGGGATGCAAGACTCGCTTTCTGCTCAACTATTTTGGTGAAGACCTGGAGAAAGATTGCGGTCATTGCTCCTCGTGTCTGCAGGGGGGAAATGCAGTCCTTGTGCGGGAGGAATCGGTTGCCGCAACCCTTGATGCAGGTCTCATCGAGGAGTTGAATACTCTCAGAGGAAAATTTTCCGATGCATTGCAGAGCCCGCGCCAGGCGAGCCGCTTTCTCTGCGGTATTACTTCACCCAGGCTGACAAAGGCAAAATTGACAAGAGAGACTCTCTTTGGTACCTGTCAGGAGCTGCCCTTTGCCCGGATCATGGAGTGGATACAGGAAAATGAGATGGTTAATAGAAAAACTGAAGGGATGGAATGAAAAGCTATCACAAGGAACTCTGGTACGAGGTGTCCACGCGCCGGGCCTTTATCAACATTACCGCCGATGTGGAACAATGTCTGCGCGAGTCAGGCATCAAGGAGGGGTTATGCCTGGTCAATGCCATGCATATCACGGCCTCCGTTTTTATCAATGATGATGAATCCGGCCTCCATCACGACTATGAGGTCTGGCTGGAAAAGCTGGCTCCGCATGCGCCGGTTGACCAATACCGTCATAATGGCTATGAAGATAATGCCGACGCCCACATGAAGCGGCAGGTCATGGGCCGGGAAGTGGTGGTTGCCGTTACCGGGGGCAAACTGCATTTCGGCACCTGGGAGCAGATCTTTTACGGCGAATTTGACGGTCGGCGCAAAAAGCGGGTTTTAGTGAAAATAATTGGTGAATAAAATTGGTGAATAATCAAGCGGGAAAAGGAATTTCCATGAAACGAATTTTTGTATTTTTCAGCGCACTGTTTCTTGTCCTGGCCGCCTTACCGGCAACAGCCGTGCAACCGGTGAAGATCGGTATGATAACCACCCTGTCCACCAAGGCGGGCTATCTTGGCGAAGAGATCAGGGATGGTTTCAAGCTGGCCATTGATATGGAAAACGGCAGGC
>WGCP01000122.1 GCA_015493715.1 Desulfobulbaceae bacterium | reverse complement strand
GGCCTGGGGTTACCTGGCCCAGGGCGATGCCGTCCATCAGGGCCTGGTTGCTCATCCAGTGATGCACCTCGACGATTTCGTGGAAGAGAAGCGGCACCGAAGCATAGCCGCCGCCAAAGGCAAAAAAATCAATCTTCATCATCAGGATCGAGAGGGAAAAAAGATCTCGATGGATGAAAAAGAGCAGGCCCAGGCACACAATGGCCGTAAGCGCAATGAAGAAGGCCGGTCGCAGTGTTTTCCAGGTTGTTTTTGGTATTACCGCCGCAGGTTGCCGGGTGTTATCTTCACGGATTAGCGATTTGTAGAGGATAAGACCAAGGATTCCCGAAGCAAGGATAGCGATGATCGGGCTGCCGCCCAGGGCGAGAAAGATTGAGGCCCCAGTCACCAGAAGGATATCCTGTTTAGCTGTAATATAGCGACGGCCAAAGCCGATGGCAGCCGCTGCAACCAGGGCAACAACAATGACCTGCAGGCCCGTGAACAGGGCAATAACTCCGGGTAGATCATGGGTTTTGGTGTACATGGCGGAAAGGGTGACCATCAGGATAAAGGCCGGCAGCCCAAAGGCCGTGTATGCAGCAACTGCTCCCCATGGTCCGCCGGCACGCAGACCCGCATAGGCAGCCGCCTGCATGGCGGTGGCACCTGGAATTGTCTGGCAGAGGGCAATGCCCTTTTTAAAGGAGTCCTCTTTGACCCATTTCTTGTCTTTGACCGCCATCGTTCTGATGTAGGCGACCATTGCCGGGCCACCGAAAGCCGTCAGGCCCAATCGCAAAAAGGCGGTAAAAATATCGGTGGCTGTGGCCGGATATTTTTTTTCAGTTATTGATGGTTCCATTTTTTTCGCCGTGATGATTGTTGTTCAATATCAGCCCATATGCCCCTGTGGTGTTTATAGACATTTTTTTCATACTGCAGCCACTTCCGGCATGCGGCGGCGTGACATTGTTCTCTGTTGACAATGGCGTATCCTGATCGAAGAAGAAATTCATTGAAATTTTGGCCGTTTCGGAAAACCTTGGCAACAATTCGACCTTGGGCATCCGTTATTACCGGATTGATTTTGATATTCCTGCCTGCGATAGAGGCGGTGGTAAATTTTTTGGCTTTTTTGCCCGGTTTTGTTTGCGGGTCAGGGCAGTTGATGCCGTACAGGGTAATGGTTCGGGTTTGGTTTCTCCAGGAGACAACAAGGGTGTCACCGGTCAAAATCCGGAGTACCCGGCCGTTCCAGGCATGGGCAGAAGAAGCGGAAAAGAGGATCAGGACGCATAAAAATCCTCCAGTTGTGACTGATGCAAACGCTCGTTCCGGACAGCGAATATGGGCCACCGATTCAGCCCCTGGATTTATAAAAACTGCCGAATTCCTGGTCCATGCCGGTTACATGATCGCGTATCCAACCACTCAGCTCCTGCTGGAGCAGGTTGGTGAGTTCTGCGCTCAGGCCATCGGTAGCCAACTGTTGGTGTAATTTACTAAAACGATGGACAAATTCTTCATGGGTTTTCTGCTGTTCCACAAGGCCTGCATAGTCCAGGTCGGCCATCTGCCTTTCTTCCAGAGTAAAATGTCTGGCAGCATATTGTTTGAGCCGTATGAGAAGGGCGTCCAGGTCTTCCGTCCGGATACCGTTCTGCAGGGCCGTGTCAAGATCATCACTTAGCCGGAAGAGCTGCTTATGCTGCGCATCGATGGCCGCAATGCCCAGAGCATATTTTTTGTTCCATTTCATGATGATTTTCGATAGAGTTTCGGATGTAGGTAGAAAAATGACTTTTGGCCACCTTTTCCTGATTTTCCTTTCCGGTATTGTGCCACCTTTACCCGGGTAAAGCAATGAGGGAAAAGAAATGATGCCGGATACAAGATGTCCCGCAATAAAAATGAGGTAGGCACATGACGACTGTTCTTGACCTGGGTTCGGTGGAGATCTCCTGGCTCGGTGGCGGGGAATTTGAACTGGACGGCGGCACCATGTACGGCGCGGTGCCGAAAATACTCTGGCAGAAAAAATATCCGGCCGATGAGGAGAACTATATCCGGTTGCTCAACGCGCCGTTACTGGTTGCGGTCGGTGGCCACAATATCCTTATTGATACCGGCCTGGGCAACAAACTCTCCGCCAAACAGAAGCAGATTTTCCGGGTATACCGGGACTGGTCGCTGGTAGAGGACCTCGCAGCAAAGGGTCTTGCCAGAGATGATATTGATATCGTCATTCTGACCCATTGCGATTTTGATCATGCCGGCGGAGTGGTTATGCACAATGATCATGGCGACAGTGAGCTTACCTTTCCCCGTGCCCACCATATCGTTCAGAAAAGCGAATGGGAGGATGTCTGTTCGCCCAATATCCGTTCGGCCCATACCTACTGGCCGGATAATTTTTCCGGACTTGCCGACAGCGGGCTGCTGGAGCTTGTGGATGGTGAAGCGGAAATTGTGCCCGGAGTCACTG
>WGCP01000121.1 GCA_015493715.1 Desulfobulbaceae bacterium | reverse complement strand
CCCAGAAAGGTTATTTTTTCCCTGCTCCCGGCAAATTTGTCGAGATCCTGCGCCAAAATGGTTCTTAAACGCTGCCGGTGCTGATCAAACAGGCAAATGGGGTGCGTGTGGTAGAGAAAACCCAGTACCCGATATTCGTTGCGCAGTTGCTCCATCGGATGCTGCCCGGGTAGTTCCGGCAGTGAAAGGGCAGGGGGAGGAAAGAGCCGATTAGCCGCTGCAACACGATTCTGTCGCCATTGGGCGAGCTGGTAGTGCATTTGGCTTCTGTTTGCCGGTTTTTCGACCAATCCATCCAGAGCACCGGCATGAATAAGCGCCCTGGCCTCATCGTCTGCGGGACGCACCCGTTGCAGAAAATCAAGCAGGGTGGCAAACTTTTTTGCATCGCTCTCCATATTCCGCTCCTGCAGGATGCGGTTGCGGGTTGTCTTACTGAGTCCTGCAATTGCCATCAAACCGACCTGAAGTTCTCTTCCATGCCCGCTCCACGAAATTTTACTCCTGTTGACATCCGGCGGCGCTATTTGCAGCCCCATCCGGCGCGCCTCGGACACATAGGCAAAGGTTGAGTAAAATCCTCCCTGGTTGGAAATGACTGCAGCCATGAACTCGGCCGGGTAATGGGCCTTTAACCAGGCGGCCTGAAACGACACCCGGGCATAGCTTGCCGAATGCGGTTTACAGAAGGAATACCCGGCAAAGCTGAGCATCATTTGCCAGATACTTTCCGCGTCTTTTACGCAAAGTTTTTTTTCAGCAGCAGCACGAAAAAAGCGATTCCGGAAGTCGACAAGCTGCCCTTTTTTGTCTTTTTTTGACATAATTTTACGCAGCCTGTCACCCTGGGCCGGGGAAAAGCCAAGCTGAACCGCAACCCGGGAAACATCCTCCTGGTAGACCATGATGCCGTAGGTCTCGCTCAGGATATCCGCTATCAGCGGATGCAACGGCTGCCACTCTTCACCATGCAGCCTGCGCAGGTATGTGCGGATACAGTCGTTGGCCGCCGGTCGGATAATGGAAGAATGGATAATGAGATGCTCGAAATCGCCGCGACCCGCCTTTTTCTGCAGGAGTCGCATGGCCGGACTTTCAATATAAAAACAGCCCATGGTTCGGCCGGTTTTTACCAGGTGCCTGGTTGCGCCGTCCTCTTCGGGATGCCATCTGTTTTCATCAAGTTGCACCCCTTTTGCCCGCACCTCTCTCAGGGCATCCCGGATGACCCCAAGGCTTCGATTGCCGAGCAGATCAATTTTAACCAGCCCGGCCTGTTCAGCGCCGTCCTTGTCCCACTGGATAACCGGCACGCCTTTGGCGGCCTGCTGCACCGGCACATAGTCGGTGATCGGAAGCGGGGTAATGATGACACCTCCCGGATGAACGGACAGGGTTGCCGGGGTGTCGATGAGTTCCTGGGCCCGGGCAAGGATCTCCGGCCAGGGGCTGGCAAAGGAGCAGTTGCGCAGGCGGGCTGAGGCCTGTAACTGGTCAAGAAGATTATAGCCCGGCTCCGGATGAAAACGAAAACCGGAAAGCCCACGAGTGATTGTGTTGATTTCGGCAGCCGGAAGACCGAATACCTTGGCGGTCTCACGAATGGCCTTACGCGGTTGCATGGTGATCATATTGGAGACCATAGCACCGCAATTGCCATATTTTTGGAATACCGAGTGCAGAACCTGGTCCCGTTCATCCCAGGCAAAGTCGATGTCAATATCAGGGGCATCCGTGCGTCCCGGGTTGAGAAAGCGCTCAAAATAGAGATTATGGCGGATGGGACAGACATTGGTAATAGCGAGGCAGTAAGCGACCAGGGAGGCAGCTCCTGATCCTCGGCCGCAGGTACGGGACACGGGCCGAACAATATCGCGCACCACAAGAAAGTAGCTTGAAAATTCCATGGAAGCAATAATCTGCAACTCATAGTTCAACCTTTGTATTACTTTTTTCGGCAGGGGTGATCCATAGCGTTGCCTTGCCCCGTCCAGGGCTGCCCGCTGGAGTAGGCCATCGGCATCCCGGGAGGTAAGATCCTTGTAGGGCGGGAGGACGAGACCGAATTCCGGCCCGCGAAATGTACACCGCTCGCCAATGGCAAGGGTATTGTGGAGTACTTCCGGCCAGAGCTGATATCTGCGTTCGTATTCCCTGGTGTTGAGCAATCGTTTTTCCTCATTCATTCGCTGGTCGGCCGGCAGCCGCGAAACCGAGCAGTTCCCTGCAATGGCACGCAGGATCTTCTGTTGTTTTATCTCGTCCGGTGTAAGAACAGAGGTATCAACCACGGCCACGGATGGGACGCCCAGGCTGCGGGCATGTTTGTGCAGTTCGCTGCCCTGTTGATCCGGTCGACCAATAATGGCGGCGCCCGTATCCAGCTCCATCTCCCGCCACCTGCTTAGCAGATTCTCGTGGTCGCTCAGAAGGACGAGTCCCCGCAGGCGCTCTTCGGTGAAGGAATGAAGCGGTGGGTTGTGCTGGTGGATGTCTGTGATTATCCGGCAGAGATTGGTATATCCTGTCGAGGTTTTTACCAGGCAAAAGGTTCGTTCATCATTGCTGCGCAGTTCAGCGCCGATTATTGGCCGGATCTCATACCGGGCGCAATTATTAATAAAATCCCACAACCCGTAGAGGTTGTTGATGTCGGTGAGGCCGATGGCCACATGGCAGAGTTTTCTTGCCTGTCTGCACAGGGCGTTACAGGATGTCGGGGACTGAAGCAGAGAGTAATGGGAGTGCAGGCCCAGGGGAATCATTGCATGCGTCCTCGGCAGAGCTTTTCCCTGCCGAATAGTTCATGTATTTTATCAATAGTCTTGTTCAACTCTTTATTTTTACGATTTTTTTTGTTTATATCGTGAAAAAGAGAAAGCTGGTGTACCTGCGGAAAGATATCCCGGCAGCAAAGACTGATGCTGCGGATACGCACCCGCCGTCGCCAGCAGCGAAACAGTGCGGTTAGTGCCGCCTGTTCCAGGTCCTGGTCAAGAAAAACGGGAATTTTTCCGACAGTCTGCCGCTCGCACGATATGCCGTCACTGTAGAGCAGTTGTATCGTGATCTTGCGGCAGGCCAGTTTTTGCCTGCGCAGTTCATATCCTGCCTGATCGGCCAGCGACAACACCGCCGGGCGGATGATCTCTTCCCGGTTGCTGTCCTGTGCCGGATAGTGTTGGAAAAAAAATCGTCTTCCATTGTTTGCCGGGGCCTGAACCGGAGTCGGGTCAATACCGTGCAGGGAGTTGTACAGGGTATCGGCCCGTCTGCCGCAGAGGACGCTCAACTCCTGTAGAGACAGGACCGCTGCCTGGCCGATCCGCGCAAGGCCGACTTCGTGAAGACACCGGTACTGGCGAGGCCGCAGGGTAGGCAGCAGGGCAAGGGGCAGGGGAGCAAGAAATGCGCGTTCTTCGCCCATGGCAACAATGTATTCGCCGCAGGGTTTGACAAGACGGCTGGCCACCTTGGCGATCAGTTTATTGGGTCCGATCGACCAGATGGGGTCAAGTCCCAGGTCTTTGCGCAGGATTTTACGGATGCGCCAGCCGATATCAGGCGGCGGCCCGAAAAGCCGGTGGCTGCCGGTTACATCCAGGTACAGATGTCCCTGGCCATGGGCGCGTTCCACCCGTGGACTGAAAGGAAGCACACGGCGGATGCAGCACTGAATAGCCTTTTCATACTGTTCGGGCCGGGGCGGTAAAACGTGCGCTTTGCGGCAGCGTCTGCGGGCAAGGGCAAGCCCCATGCCCTTGCGCACTCCGTCTTGGTAGGCCTCCTCGCTCATGTCGTAGACCGTGGCCCTGGCTGCCTGTGGCGCAATAATCAGGGGCCTGTCCCGCAGGCTGCTGTCCTGCAGACGTTCCACGGCCACGCTGAAATCAACAATGTTCAGGTGGATGATTGTTCGTTCTCGCATAAATGTACAGGTAATGTAAAGTTGCCGTATAAGGAAGAGCGATGGACAAGAGGGGAGTAATGCATATGAAAGAAAAGACTACCTGGATTGCTGCAGAAGACGGGTCATGGAGCGGGCATTGTCCACGGCCTGACCGGACACATGGTTGTTGAAAAAAAGTACGCCCCGGCGGCACTGCCCGGCCATGGCCGGTATTTTTTCCTTTGTCCACTCACGCAGTTCCTGCTCGCTGTAACTGTAATCAAACTGTTTGCGCATGGAGCCGGAAAACCAGCCCCTGCGGTTGCGGCCATGCAGGCGTAGGTAGAACAGAGAGGATGAGGTCACGGTATCAAGGGCCGGAAAAAGATTTGCCAGGCCAGGGGTGTCAACCGCCACCAGGGTGACCCCGCGTTCCCGCAGGCCTGCAAATACTGTATCCACGGCCCAGGAGCGATGACGAAATTCCACGGCCAGGGGCAACTCGTGCAAGCTGTCAAGGAGTCGTGCCAGGTACTGCCGGTTGTCCCTGGTCCGGTG
>WGCP01000120.1 GCA_015493715.1 Desulfobulbaceae bacterium | reverse complement strand
GAATCTACGGCACCCCTGATCACTTACAGGTTAAAGGTGTATGAAAACACATAGTTGCAAATCCTGTTGCCAGTTACGATCAGGCACGGCCGGCCGGGAACAGGAAGCACAGAGGAGAGAGATAATGGTGAGTGAAAGTATTCAGCCGCTGGATTCCATCGGCCCCATGAATGACGGTACATCCTCCGGCGGTGATGATGATTTTAAAAATCCTGCCCGCCGCGATTATGTCAAGGGCCGCGAACAGTATACTGCCGGTGACTATGTCGCCGCCGCCCATTCTTTCCACAATGCGTTGCGTGGTTTTGAAGAGCAGAATGATGAGCAGGGAATTGCCAATGCCTCCGACCGGTTGGGTGATGCCTGTATGGGACGGGAAGAATATGCGATGGCATTGGAACATTACAAGCGTGCTAGAGACATTTGTGGAAAAGAGGAGGACTCCTTTTCCATTCTGTCATTGCATAAAAAAATGGCCGCTTGTTACAGAAAGCTTGACCGTCTTGATGAGGCGCAGGAATTGCTGTTTGATATGCTCGAGCATTACCAGTTGTTGAAAAATCCCAAAGGTGCCGTTGATATTCTTACGGTTATGTCCGAGGTGTTCATCCAGCAGGGACGCATATCCGAGGCGGCGGATGCGTATAAGACCGTATCCTCCATTCATGCAAATTTTCAGCATAAGCGTCTGGCGGAGGAGTTTGCGCAACGGGCGGATGAACTGCTGCAGGAGTAGAAAGTGTTTACCGGAATTATCCAGGGTATCGGCAAAGTTATTGAAAAACGTCCTGCCGGCGGCGGCATGGTTTTTGGCCTGGAAGCGGGTTTTGACCTGACTGATCCGGAAGAGGGGGAGTCCATTGCCGTCAACGGCACCTGCCTGACGGCCCGGGAGATCCATGGACGCCGCTTTCTGGTTGATGTCTCACCAGAAAGCCTCTCGCGTACAGGTCTTGGGGCTCTGAAGGTGGGAAGCCGGGTAAACCTTGAGCGGGCGCTTCGTCTCAGCGACCGGCTGGGCGGCCACCTCGTCAGCGGTCATGTTGATGCCGTGGGACGAGTTGAGCAGCGGCAGGCCGCAGGTGATTTTACCCTGTTTACCTTTTCCCTTGACGAAGGTCTGGCCCGGTATATTATTGAGAAGGGTTCCATTACCGTTAACGGGGTAAGTTTGACGGTCAACAGTTGCAGGGGCAATAGGTTTTCCGTCTCCATTATTCCCCATACGCTGATCGTAACTACGCTTGGGGGTTTGAAAATTGGTGATCAGGTCAATCTTGAGGTTGATATAATCGGTAAGTATGTGGAAAAGTTGCTTAGCGAGCAGTCAACCCCAACGAGCCGGGAAAGCAGAATCAACCCCGCCTTTCTGGCTGAGCATGGCTTTTTGAAATAAACCAGCATGGTTCAGCCGGATTTTTTGCCACGGCCACAATGATGACACCGTTATGCTGTTATGAGAATACCTATGAATGATAACACTCCGTGGGCTATTTTCGGATAATATCGTTGGATTTGGAAAAATTGATATCTATTTTACGGTAGTCTGGATACGGATGATTTGAAAAATGAATAATTAATGCACTCATTCCTTGAAGGTATTCGGGGATGTTGAGTAATGATTGAACCGGGCTGTAAAAAGGTATCTGCAGGTCGGATAGAAATAATGAGGTTCACAATGGCTGTCAGCCCTATAGAAGATGTCGTCAAAGATATACAAGACGGCAAGATGATCATCCTTGTTGATGATGAGGATCGGGAAAACGAGGGCGACCTGTGCATGGCCGCCGAAAAGATAACGCCTGAAGCAATCAACTTCATGGCCACCCATGGCCGCGGCCTGATCTGCCTGGCCATGAGTCCTGACATTATAGAACAACTTGGCCTGCCCATGATGGTGCAGAATAACCAGTCCCCCTACGGAACAGGTTTTACCATCAGTATTGAGGCCCGCACCGGTGTTTCCACCGGTATTTCGGCGGCGGACCGTGCGAGAACCATTGAGGCGGCGGTCGATCCGGATGCTACGCCCCGGGATATTATCAGCCCCGGGCATATTTTTCCACTCCGTGCCCGTAAGGGCGGGGTTCTGGTGCGAACCGGCCAGACCGAAGGGTCGGTTGATCTCGCCCGGCTGGCAGGCATGCGGACCGCCGGTGTGATTTGTGAGATTATGAAGGATGACGGCACCATGGCTAGAATGCCGGATTTGGAAGAATTTACCGCCGAGCATGATATTAAAATTGCCACTATTGCCGATCTGGTCGCCTATCGGTTGCGCAAAGATGTGCTGGTGCATCGTGCCGCCGAGGCCCGTCTGCCGACCGAGCATGCCGGAGAATTCAAAGTCATTGCTTATACCAATGATGTAGATAATTTTGAGCATGTCGCTTTGGTTAAAGGAGAAATCGACTCGGACAAGCCGGTAATGGTTCGGGTGCATTCCGAGTGTCTGACCGGTGATGTCTTTGGATCAGCTCGTTGTGATTGCGGTGAACAGCTGCATGCGGCTATGCAGATGGTCGATCAGGAGGGAACCGGTGTGGTCTTATATATGCGGCAGGAAGGCCGTGGTATAGGTCTGGTGAATAAACTGCGTGCCTACAGGCTGCAGGACGAGGAAGGTCTTGACACCGTTGAGGCCAATATCGAGCTGGGATTTAAACCGGATCTGCGTGATTACGGCATCGGTGCCCAGATTCTACGGGATCTAGGGGTCAGGAAGATGCGGCTGTTAACGAATAATCCAAAAAAAATAGTCGGCCTTGAGGGATATGGCCTCAAGGTAACGGACCGGTTGCCCATTGAGATTCCCGGAGATAAGGAAAATAAACAGTACCTGCGTTGCAAACGCGACAAAATGGGACACCTGCTTGAACTGTATGGCGAAGAACCGCTGGAAAACGTACGCCGTGACCCCTGAACAATGGGGTGGTGCCGATGGAGTCTTCTTACCTGAGCTTTCCGGTATGCAGAAAAACTGTTGGTGAAAAAGCGTCGAAAAATATTGAAATCAAAGGATAGGGAATGGCTATATATATAGAAGGTAACCTTCAGGGACAGGGGCGAAAAATTGGTATTATCGTCGCCCGGTTCAATTCGTTTATCTGTGAAAAACTGTTGGAAGGAGCGCTTGATTCCCTGGTGCGTTCCGGGGTGGCCGATGGTGATATCGAGGTGGCTCGGGTGCCGGGTGCCTTTGAAATACCGCTCGTTGCCCAGAAAATGGCGCGATCCGACAAGTATGATGCAGTCATCTGCCTGGGTGCCGTTATCCGCGGGGCCACGCCTCATTTTGATTATGTAGCAGGTGAAGTGGCCAAGGGAACGGCCCAGGTTATGCTTGACACCGGGGTGCCTGTCCTCTTTGGGGTACTGACTACGGAAACTATCGAGCAGGCTATTGAACGTGCGGGAACCAAAGCGGGCAACAAGGGGTCGGATGTGGCTATTGCCGCACTTGAGATGATCAGCCTGATGGAAGGTATCGGCTGATTGCCGTTGAGGAGCCGGTTTATGGGATTACGAAGAAAATCACGAGAACTGGCCCTTCAGTTTTTTTATGGGCATGATTTCCAGGGCCGGTCCTGTGATAAAGATGCCCTGCAAGAGGAATTGGCCGAATTTATCGCCAATTTTGATACCGGCAGAAAGACGCTGCCCTACACCGAGCAGATTATAAACGGCCTGTGCAGTCATCTCGAAGATGTTGACAATCATCTTGCCGGGCATGCCCACAACTGGCGAATCGAACGGATGTCGGTTGTAGATCGAAACCTCTTGCGCATCGCGACTTGGGAGATGTTGTACAATGATGACGTTCCGGCGCAGGTTGCAATCAATGAGGCGTTGGAGATCGCCAAACGCTATTCCTCTCCTGATGCCGTTGCCTTTATCAACGGCATTCTGGATGGCTTGCAAACCGGTACCCGTACGGACTGAGGTTTTTCCTGCCGATCCTGAACCAGGAAGTCCTGCCGACAGACCAGAATTTTAAGTATATATCCGGCTTCTTCTCACGGGTAGGAGAACGTCAACGAAACATTCCCTTCCCTGTTATGCCGCCACGCAAAAAAAAACAAAATCAGCAGCAATTCGGCCAGGAAGTATTGGCGGTTTTTTTCCTCTTTTCGGCTCTTTTTCTCCTGCTCAGCCTTGTCAGCTATTCGCGTCCTCTCGTTGTCGACGCCCAGCCGCATTTGCAACATCCAGCAGATAACTGGTGCGGGACCTTTGGGTACTATGTCGCCTATTCTCTTTTTTCTTTTCTCGGTCTGACGGCTTTCTTCCCGGTACTTCTTTCTCTGTATCTAGGGATTGTCTCGTTGTTTCCCGGGTCGGTTATGCGGCGCCTGCCCTTTGTTATGGTCGGGATTACCGGCCTGTTGATTGCATCCTCGGGTTTGCTTGCCCTGGTACGGGAAATTGTTTTTTCTCCTCATTTTATTTCGCCGGGCGGTTATCTCGGCGCTCTTGTCCAGGGCCTGCTTGGGCCGGTTCTCGGCCAGATCGGTTCCGTCCTTGTGCTTGTGCTGCTGTTGATTTTTTCTTTGATGGCTGCTGTTCGTTTTTCTCCAGTCACGACAATGGGCTATTTTTTCGGCAGGGCAAAGGACGTCGGGGAGACCATCGGCAAAAGAGCGGTTCGTTCGTCAGTAAAGAAACCCGCCAACAACAGGCAACCTGCTGTTGCTCAAGTGGAGCCGTCTCCGGTTCCTGTGGATGCTTCCCCGCCTGCCAGACCTCTTGTTCATGACCCGGTGCCCCGTGAAACTCATGCCATGAGCGAGGTGGAGGCGGAAGAATTTATGCTCAAACCAATCGCCGGTGGAGACTTTCAGTTGCCGCCGCTGTCCCTGTTGGAAAAAGAGGAGTCGGATCAACCACCGGTTGATAAAGAACATTTTTATCAGGTCAGTAAAATCCTGGTCGCCAAATTACGGGATTTCGGAGTCCAGGGAACAGTGGAGGGGATTTCGCCGGGGCCGGTGGTGACAACCTATGAATTTGCACCGGCTGCCGGTGTGAAAATTAATAAAATTGTCGGTCTTTCCGACGACATCGCCATGGCGCTCAAGGTGGACCGGGTTCGGGTCGTTGGTTCAATCCCCGGTAAGGCCGCCCTCGGCATCGAGATTCCCAATCCGGTGCGCAGGATTGTTTTTCTGCGGGATATCCTCCTTGCCCGGGAATATAGAAATGCCGATTCATTGCTCAGCTTGGCCCTCGGCTTCGACGTTGTCGGCCGGCCGGTCATAGCTGATCTTTCCCGCATGCCTCATCTTCTGATTGCCGGAGCAACGGGTGCCGGTAAATCGGTGGCTATCAATACCTTTATAGCCTCGATTCTTTTCAAGGCTACTCCGGAGGATGTTCGTCTGTTAATGATTGATCCCAAGCGGATAGAGCTTTCCGTTTACGAGGGTATTCCGCATCTGCTGCATCCGGTGGTCGTAGAACCGAAGATGGCAAGCAGAGCATTGCTCTGGGCCGTGCGCGAGATGGAGCGCAGATATCGGCTACTGGAGGAACATCGGGTTAAGTCCTTTGACTCTTATAACGAGGTGGCCGAGGAAAAACTGCCCTATGTCGTCATTATCGTGGATGAACTTGCCGATCTTATGATGGTAGCCTCCAAAGATGTCGAAACATCCATCGCCCGCCTTGCCCAAATGGCCAGGGCGGCCGGTATGCATATTGTCCTTGCAACCCAGCGGCCCTCGGTCGATGTCCTGACTGGCTTGATAAAGGCCAATTTCCCAACCCGTATTTCTTTTAAGGTTTCGTCCAAGGTGGATTCCAGGACAATTCTGGACGGTTCCGGGGCGGAACATCTACTTGGTATGGGAGATATGCTGTTTTTGCCGCCGGGTGCGGCAAAATTACAGAGAATTCACGGCGCCTATATCTCGGAGCAGGAAACTGAAAAACTTATTGCATACTTGAAAGAGCAGGGGAGCGCCGAATATGATGAGTCAGTCATGCAGGTGGTGGAAGAAGGTGCCGAAGGTGACGATGGTGCGGAAAAGGAATATGATGCCAAGTATGATGAGGCGGTAGCCATAGTGACGGAATCGGGCCAGGCATCGATTTCCATGGTGCAACGCAGACTGCGGGTCGGTTATAACAGAGCTGCCCGAATGATTGAGATGATGGAGAAGGAAGGAATCGTCGGTCCCGCAGATGGTTCAAGACCACGGGAGGTGCTGGTCAGGGGAGGATATGGATCCTGACTTTTTTTTACCTCATTGAGCAATTTTCATTTTTGTACAAGATTCGAGAATAGGGTTGTTTCATCGTAGTTGTAGCTATGTGGAATAGCCGGTAACGAAGCGGATTGTGCCAAAATGGAAATCCCATCGGGTTGCACTCATCCGCAACATTTTGTTCAGTGAACAATTTATTATCATTATCTTTTTTAATATTGCATATGAGTGGGACGCGCAATTTAGGTTTTAGGTATATGTCTGTAATTAAGGCGCTGTATTGCCTGATTGACGGGGTCATCTGCCATCGGGTCGCATTGCATACCAGTCGGTTTTTATGAGTATTCCTGATGAGTACCTTAAGAATTTCTGAGAAGGTTTTGTCTGTCGATTTTGCTTGACATTGACCGGCTTACAAATTAAATGTTTCAGTCGGTTGTAAATGAGTGATTGTTCATTTTTTCATTGGCCGGGAAATCATTCAAAAAGGCTAAGAATAACAGATAGTTACTCTTTTTGGCTGACGGTCGGCGAGCCTGCTGCTTACGATGTCGTATTTGTGAGTTTGCAGGGTGGTTGGCTGTGCTGCAGAAACTGAGGTTAATTGGTGCCGCATGAGCGGTGCCATAAAGGAAAATCCAAGTGAGGAGGTAGTTTAATGCCAAGTTACGTAGATCCTTCAAAATGTGATGGTTGTAAGGGCGGCGATAAGACGGCCTGCATGTACATCTGTCCGAACGATCTGATGGTTCTCAACGTTGAGGAGATGAGGGCCTACAATCAGGAGCCGGATGCATGCTGGGAGTGTTACTCCTGCGTGAAAATCTGTCCCCAGGGCGCGATCATGGTTCGTGGTTATGATGACTTTGTGCCCATGGGAGGTCAGGTGCATCCCATGCGTTCTTCAGATTCCATCATGTGGACCGTTAAGTTCCGCAATGGAAATGTGAAGCGCTTCAAGTTCCCGATTCGGACAACTGCTGAAGGCGCTGCCAATGAGTATGCCGGTGAGAAAGGTGCAAACCTGGATGACGAGTGCCTGCTTCTCGAGAGTGATCTGCCCAGCCCGACTAAACTGGCGTAATGTCAGTGTTGTTCAAGGGAAAAGCAGAAAAATCTATTCTGAAAAATTTTATTAGGAGATAGAAATATGGCATTACCGAATAAGCCGAGAGGTGAAATTGCTGCCGTAGTCGATCCGGAAGTTGTAGAGCACAGCTGTGATGTCCTGATTGTTGGTGGTGGTATGGCTGCCTGCGGCACCGCATTTGAGATTAAGAAATGGGCCGATGACAGCCTGAAAATTATCCTTTGTGACAAGGCCGCTATGGAGCGTTCCGGTGCTGTTGCCCAGGGCCTGTCCGCTATTAATACCTATATCGGCGAGAACGCCATTGAAGATTACGTTAAGATGGTTCGTAACGACCTGATGGGCGTTGTTCGTGAAGACCTTATTTATGATCTTGGTCGTCACGTTGATGAGTCTGTTAAGCTGTTTGAAGAGTGGGGCCTGCCGGTATGGAAAAAAGATGCCGACGGTAACACTTTGGACGGCGCCAAGCCTGCTCCCACCCTGCGTGAAGGTGGTGCCCCGGTACGTACCGGTAAGTGGCAGATCATGATTAACGGTGAGTCCTACAAGTGCATCGTTGCCGAGCCCGCCAAAAAGGCACTCGGTGAAGAGAATTGTATGGAACGTACCTTTATCGTTAAGATGCTGCTCGACAAAAACCTGGACAACACCATTGCCGGTGCTGTTGGTTTCTCCACTCGTGAGAACAAGGTTCATGTCTTCACCTGCAAGGCTGCTCTGGTTGCCTGCGGTGGCGCAGTAAATATCTTCCGTCCCCGGTCCACCGGTGAAGGTAAAGGCCGTGCCTGGTATCCGGTATGGAATGCCGGTTCCACCTACACCATGTGTGCACAGGTAGGCGCAACCCTGACCATGATGGAGAATCGCTTCACCCCGGCTCGTTTTAAAGACGGTTATGGCCCGGTTGGCGCATGGTTCCTGCTGTTCAAGGCTAAAGTACAGAATGGTCTGGGTGAGTTCTATGCCGGATCTGATGCAGCCAAGGAAGAGCTTCAGAAGTTCATGCCGTATGGCGCTTCCGCCGTTACCCCCACCTGTCTGCGTAACCATCTGATGGTTAATGAGTTCAAAGAGGGACGTGGCCCGATCTACATGGCTACTGATGTTGCTCTGAATGCATTCCTTGAGGAAAAACGTGCTGCAGGAATGAATGAGAAGGATATTAAAAAATACTGGAAACATCTCGAGTCAGAGGCTTGGGAGGATTTTCTGGATATGTCCGTTGGTCAGGCGGGTCTGTGGGCCGGTGCGAATATTGAGCCGGAAAAAACAGGTTCCGAGATTATGCCGACCGAACCGTACATGTTGGGATCTCATTCCGGTTGCTGTGGTATCTGGACTTCAGGACCTGATGAAGACTGGGTTCCGACCGTTGACGGAACCCGCGCTCATCAGTACAAATGGGGCTACAACCGTATGACAACCGTTGACGGTCTGTTCACCGCCGGTGACGGCGTTGGTGCTTCCGGGCACAAGTTCTCCTCCGGTTCCCATGCCGAGGGTCGTATTGTTGCCAAGCAATTGGTCAAATACTGTCGTGACAAATCTCATACCCCTGAAATTGCTCAGTCCGCACAGGAGCTGGCCGATGAGATCTATGCACCCGTCAAGCTGTACCACGAGCATGTCGGCGCAACCACACATGCCGATGTTAACCCCAATTACGTTAAACCTTCCGGTTTGATGATGCGTCTGATGAAGGCCACCGATGAGTATGGTGGTGGTGTTGCTACCTATTACATGACCTCCGGTAAATTGCTCGGAATCTGTATGGATCTGCTTGAGCTGATGCGTGAGGATTCAGAGAAGATGGCTGCCGGCGATCTGCATGAACTTCTTCGTTGCTGGGAGAACTATCACCGCATCTGGTGTGTTGAAGCTCATATTCGTCACATCCAGTTCCGTGAAGAGTCCCGTTATCCGGGCTTCTACTATCGTTCTGACTTCCCGAAGGTTGATGACGAGAACTGGAAGTGTTTCGTAAATTCCACCTATGATCCGAAAGCCGGTGAGTGGAAGTGTGAGAAGGTTGACTGTGTCAACATCATCGAGACCGACCCCTGGCTGTAAGATGACAGGAATCATCTCTTGATGATTGTAAGTAGAAATCTCCAGGCTCCTTTGTGGGGCCTGGAGATTTTTTTCTATTAACTGATCAGGTTTTTGTTTGAGTTGACGTGGAAAAATGCTATGTTTGCGCGTCAATTGAACCAGAAATCAACCTTTTCATCAATACCAGCAGTAATGGAGGTTAGGCATGAGTGACACTGCAGGAAATGGTGCGGTACTGGTTGTGGGTGGTGGTATCAGTGGTCTAACCGCTGCTTTGGAAGCAGCGGAAGTCGGCAATGATGTTTTT
>WGCP01000119.1 GCA_015493715.1 Desulfobulbaceae bacterium | reverse complement strand
GGGGAGCGATGTTAAAGGCGGCAAGCACCCGGTTGAAGCGGGCGAGCCGCATCTTCTCCAGGGGGAAGGTGAAGGCCATTTCATTTATCCGCTGTTTGTCTTCAAGCATGTTCAGGGAAAATCCGTTTTCAAGTTCGGCGGCAAGCACGTCTCCTATCCATTCGGCGACCACATCCCGCCACTGTTGTTCAAAGCCTGCCCTGGCCAGCTGTTCGCCGGCAATGGCTTGATGATCGGCAGGATCGGTGAAGCTGATCCGTTCGAAAATTGCATGCAGGCAGGTACCGGCGGCCGGACCTTTGGGAAATCCAAAGGCGGTAAATCCGGCCGGCCGGGGCAACGGTCCGCCCCGATCATCGTAATCCGGTCGTTCCGGGCCGGAGTCGTGGCCCGCCGTCATACCCGAGTAACTGGTAATCCGCCGGCTGGTATCAATGGAGCCGGTGAAGCGGGCGGCGGCAAGGGCTGTTTCGGGTAATCGGTTGCTTTTCAGAACTGGAGCCTGATTTTCAGTTGGCTGTTTGACGACAAGTCCGGCCGTATGGTCACGCAGTTGGTCAAGGTCGGTCGTCAGTCCAGCCCGGTCAGGAATATTTCCTCCATGCAGCAGGCGGCAGAGGGCGGTTTCCTCCATTTTGTTGATGACTCCCCAGCAGAAAAAGCAGCTATGACGGGCCCTGGTCAGAGCAACATATAACAGGCGAAGATCAGCGGCCAGTCGCTCCCGTTCAGCGAGCCGGAAATGTTCATCGTTGCCCGAGCCCAGGTCGATACAGAGCTGCTCCGGCCGGTCGGGATGATGGAAAGAAAAGGGTTCTTTGGGGGAACAGGTCCTGGTTGACCAGAGAAACGGCAGGAAAACCACAGGATATTCAAGGCCTTTGGATTTATGGATGGTGACGATTTTGACCAGGTTCTCATCACTTTCAAGCCGGAGCTGGCTGCTGTCTTCCTGCTGCTCGTCCGGCCTGCGGATCCAGTTGACCAGACGGCGTCGCAGTCCTTCGATACCGGTTATGTTTGCCGAGGCCTCCTGCAGCAGTTCGGCCAGATGAAGGAAATTGGTCAATATGCGTTCTCCGTTCGGCAATGCCGTCAATCGACCGACATTGTGTGCGTCTGCCAGCAGGGTATGAAACATGGGCATAAATCCTTGCTGCAGCAGGATTTGTCGATATCTATGCAGAGTGGCTGTAATCTCGTCTACAGACTGTTCCTCGTGATGCAATTGTTCAAGTTGCGGCGCATCATAGCCGAAAAGATCCGTGGTTAGCAGGGTTCGGGCCAGATTCGTATCATCGGGCTTCTGGAGAGTGCAGAGAAGGGTAAGTATCTGCTCCGCTTCCCGGCTTTGAAAGACACTGCTCTTGCCGGAATAGACACTGGCGATATTGCACTTTGCCAGGGCATTTTTCATGGTTTCCGCCTCGCGATGGGTCCGGACCAGGATGCCGATATCTCCACCGGTAAGCGATCTGTCGTTCAGTTTCGTTTCCGTCCGTTTGCCGCTTGTGAGAAGCGTGACAATTTCATGGGCACAGAAGCGGGCGGCCTGTTTCGTCGCCTCATCTTTAGACAGGGGTTTGCCGGACTGCTGTTCGGGAAGAAGCAGGCAGGTAAGCGGCGCAATTGGTCTGTTGTCAACATACAAGGGCTGGGCATCGGCGGATCCGGCCGCCTGGACCCGGGTAAATTTCATCGCATCGGCGGCCAGGAGAAAGGGATTTTCCCGGTCAAAGAGCCGGTTGACCATCTCCACCATCGGGCCGGTGGACCGGTAATTGGTGGTCATGGTGTAGCGGTTTTCCGGAGCTGTTTCCCGCCGCGCCGTCAGGTAGGTAAAGATATCGGCGCCGCGAAATCCGTAAATGGCCTGCTTGGGATCACCGATCAGAAAGAGTGCTGAGGGTGGATTTGTTTGATGGATCCGGGAAAAAATATGATATTGCAGGGGATCGGTGTCCTGAAATTCGTCCACCAGTATTGCCGGAAAGCGTGTCCCGATATCGGCGGCGAATTTTTCAGACCCGGCCCCGCGAAGGGCCGCATCCATCTCCAGCAGAAGATCATCGAAATAGAGACGGGCCTGTTCCTGTTTGCGCCGCCGAAGTTCCCCATGCAGATATTCCCGTGCCGCCAGCAGAATGGAAATTTTGCGGCAGCGGGTCATTTCGTTGTGCAGGGCAAGAAAGCGGTCAACCAGGTCAAAAAAACGGTGTTCGGGCGGGGCATGTTTGTTTTTTTTCAGTGCCCTGTCCATAGCACTTACACTGAAAAGAGATATCGGCCCCGCCAGTAGCCAGGGCATTGATTCGGCATGGGTGAAATCATCCATTGCCGTAAGAGCTGCGGCAAGCCTTTTGTCGCCGTATCCGGTCGTGTTGTTGCGTGATAATCGTTTGTTCTCCTTAAGTAGAGAGCTAATAGTGTCGCCCTGCTGTTGCCACAGGGTCCTGATTTCTGCAAAGAGCGGCCGCAGCCGGTCGCGCAACCGTACAAGTTCGGCATCCTCAATGACCGGTACGCAGCGAACTCCCGGCCTGCTTAAGTGGCCCCCCAGGGCGTTATACAGGTCCTGCGGGGTCGGCCACAGTGAAGCCGCCCAGACGGCCTCTTCCCGTGCACCGGTATAAAAACGACTGCGCCAGAAATCCTCCATGATCTCCATTCGAAGGGATTGTTCATTTTCGAGAAATTCCAGGCTAAAGGGGGCGCCGGATTCAAAGGCATGTTCCTGGAGCATACGCCTGCAAAAGCCGTGGATGGTAAAGATGGCCGCCTCGTCCATGCGGGTCAGGGCATCACTGAGTAAAATGGCTGCCCCGGCCGGATTGTTTTTCCGTACCCCGGCCATCAACCGCTGCAGGGCTTCATCATCCGGCCCACCTCCCTCCAGAGTGTCCAGGGCCTCCCGAATGCGCAGACGTATCCGGCCGCGCAGTTCTTCCGTGGCCGCCGTGGTGAAGGTGACCACCAGTATCCGGTCAACGCTGAGTTCCCGTTCAAGCAGCAGTCGGACAAAGAGCAGAGCAAGGGTATAGGTTTTGCCGGTACCGGCGCTGGCTTCAATGAGAATTCGGCCGCGCAGAGGCAGGGTAAGGGGATCAAGCGGTTGCATCTTTCCTTTCCATAATCTTGAGAATGGGATGAAATATTTCCGCCAGCTCCTGGAACCGTTCATCAAGGGGGTCCCGGCCGCGCAGGGCGATGGTGTAGGCGGTATCTTCCTCCTCGCCCCGAAAGTAGGAGGAATACCATTTCCGGTGGGCCTTGTTCATCCCGGTTGAGGGATTTGCGGCCGAGGCCAGGGCATAGCTGACTTCCGGGTAAAAATGGAGCGGTTCGCTCATACCCTGTAGAAAAAGCCGGACAAGGCGTTCCAGTTCAGGCCCGGGCTCCTCCACCGGCGGCAGGGTAAGGGTGGCATCGGTCCCTATATGGATGGAGACCGGATCGATGGATCGGGGCCGAGTCAGGCAGAGGAGCAGATGGTGTATCCAGAGCCGGAGTAGATCTTTTGCCGTACATTTCCCAGGTCGAAAGGAAATTCGGCCACAATCATGGAGGCCGTCCAGATTGCCGGAGAGGCGGAGAGAGGCCAGGGACAGCGAGAATTCATGTGTTGTTGCCGGTGATGTGCCCCGGGCATGCACCCTTTCCAGAATGGATGCGGCCTGGGACAACATTTCCCGACAGTGGCGACGACCGATTTCTCCGCGTGGTATCTGTGCCGATGCCTCAGCCGGTCGACAGGCGAACAACGGGTCCCGGCGGGCCGGGAGACGAATAAGCATTGAATTTTTAATCTGGTAACCGGTGAGAGGATCGAGGGTGAAGGGTTCGCTGTCCGGCAGGAGTTCTTCCGTGATTGCCAATTGCAGGCCGAGGCGTTGTTCCAGGAAAAAACGGACGGGATGCTTCCAGAATCGAATCAGGGATGAAAGCGAGATTTCCTCCAGGCCGGCATCGGGCAACGGATCACTGATAAAGATGCTTTTTTCCCTTGTCGGCGGCGTCGGCAACCAGAGCTCCGCATAGCTTGCGGTTTTCGGGTTGCCGTTAAAGCAGTGCCTGGAAAAGGGTTGCAGCGGATGGGCGGTGGTGAGCAGATCACTTGTCGACTGCGGTTCCATCGGGCGGCTCCTGTCGATATAGTCACGCAGTTCCGCCACTACTACTGATGGTGGTAGGTCGTTGTTTTCCCGTTGATCGCGTCCGATCCAGGAGACAATAAAGCGGTCCCTGGCCGAGAGCAGTGCCTCCAGAAAGAGATAGCGGTCGTCATCGCGCAGGTTGCGGTCGCCGATACGTGGTTTTTTCGCCATCAGATCAAAATCCGGCGGTCGCCGGTAGCGGGGATAGTCGGCGTCGTTCATGCCCAGCAGCCAGATGACCTTAAAAGGAACCGAGCGCATGGGGACCATGTTGCAAAAGGTCACCTTGCCGGTCAGGAACGGTTGGCCGCCGGTGGGCGTTGCAAGCAGGCGGCTGAAATGGCTGCGGATAACGGCTGCGGACAGGGGACCGGAAAAATGCGCCTGGTCGGTGTGAGCGGCGAAATCGTAGATGGTCTCCCGCAGCAGACGGATACCATCGCTAAACTCATCCGGATCATCGGTGAAAAAAATATCGATCATCTCCAGCAGGAGCTCGCTCCAGCCGGCGGCCTCATGTTCCCGCCCCAGTTTTGCCTGCAGTGATTGCAGGCGCCGGATGAACTTTGCCAGTCCGCCCAGCCAGGTCCGGCTGCTTCCCGCAGGAGTGGCCGAGGGAATGATTCCCTGCAACTCGGCATCCATGGGGCCGGTGATTTGGCCCAGAAGAAGCCGCTGCAGGCCGAATTCCCAGGTGTGGATATTGGAATCCTCCAGACCCCTTTCCCGTCGCTGTCGCCGGTCCAGGCCCCAGCGAATACCGGAATCGGTAATACGACGGCGCAGAGGGGGGATGTCGTCTTCCCTGATCTTGAACTGTTCCCCGATGACCCTGTTTTCCAACAGGTCCATAATTTCGGTGGCGCTGCATCGGCTGGTGGTCAGGGACAGCAGGCCGAGAAAAGCTTTTCGGACCAGGTCTTCTTCGTCACCGTGACGATCAGCAATAGACCAGGGAATGAACAACCTTTCCTTGGCAGCCCCGAAGACCCCGGCAATGAGCGGGGCATAGCGGCTGATATCCGGGGCCATGACCAGAATATCGCCGGGTTTGAGCGCCGAATCGGTGTCAAACAGGTCAAGGAGCCGGTCATGCAGGACCTGGATCTCCCGTAGACGGCTGTGACAGTTGTGAAAGGTGACCGAGGTATCGGCAGGATCAAGCGGGCCGTCCGGGTTTTTGCTCCGGTCCCTGAGGTCAAGAATGTCGGCCTGCAGGGATGCCAGCAACGTATCGGCCTGCGGCACGAAGTAGAGGTCGCTCTCCTCCGTATTATATTGGAGCAGTTGATTGAAAAATTCACGACCCATCCTCCCCATGGACGCCAGCAGGGGGTTGCCGCAGGTATAATAGGCGCTGGTATCGGCCTGGCTCCCCTGTTGCCATGATTTGCGTTTTTTTGCCAGCAGTCGTTCGGGCAGAATGTCGTCCCAGGCCTGTCGGCAGGGGCTGAGATGGAAGATGTGGACATCCGTGTATCTGCTGATCTGTTCAATAACTGCAAGATAGGCGGGCGCCAGGGAGTTGATGCCGAAGAGGGAGATTCTCTTGGGCAGGTTGTCTGTCTGCAGGCTGCCTTCCGCACTTTTCTGGAAAAAAACCTGCAACAGAGAGGCGCGGTGCAGGGGATGATTACGGGTCAGACGCTTCCAGAGCAGGGGTTGCCAGTGGTGTTGTCGTATTGGGACGGAGTCCGTCCCGGATGGCTGCGGCTGTGTTTTCTTTTCCCAGTCCAGCAGCATGTCCGGCCGAAAGACCAGGTATTGATCAAAGAGATCGCCGATGGTATCCGCCAACT
>WGCP01000118.1 GCA_015493715.1 Desulfobulbaceae bacterium | reverse complement strand
GTTCACGAATACAGCGCTGGAGGCTCAAACGAACAATGACCGTTCCCAACATCGCAACCTGCATCCGGCTCATGGATGAGTATGAAATGCTCACCAATATCCGTCACCACTCTCTTGTTGTCGCCCAGGTGGCCGATGCATTGCTCAATGGTCTGGCCGATGAATCCGGTCTTGCCCCGCTTGCAGACGAAAAGCAGGTTATTGCCGGGGCCCTGCTCCATGACATTGCCAAAACCCCATGCCTGGACAGCGGCTGTGACCATGCCGCTCGGGGAGCGGAAATATGTCTGCAGCATGGGTATCCGGACATTGCCCGGATTGTGGGAGAGCACGTTATCCTGGCCGAGCATGATCCGGAAAGGTACAAAAGCGGGATGTTTACGGCCGGTGAAATCGTCTATTATGCTGATAAACGGGTCCGGCACGCGGAGATTGTCAGCCTGGAAGAACGGCTGCAATATATTATCAACCATTACGGCAACAATGATCCCCATCGACATGCGCTTATCCGTGAGAACTTTGAACGCTGCCGGGAAATGGAACAGGCCCTTTTTGCGATCCTTCCCTTTTCGGTAGATGAACTGGAATATCGCGTTCGATTTCCACAGACGCCCGTCGGCAAGGAGTATGATCCATGATCGTAGAAAAAACACAGCCAACCTTTGACTGGCAGGAAGACTATCCGGCCGCCGTCACGGTGTGCGATACGGAAGGCACCATTATTGCCATGAACAGAAACTCTATTGAATTGTTTGCCAAACGCGGCGGCGCTGCGCTGATCGGCACCAGTCTGTTTTCCTGTCACCCGGAATCGGCAAACGAGATTATTCGCAGCCAATTGCAGACACAGGAAGCCAACGTCTACATTACCCGCAGAAAAAGTGGTTCCAGGCTGATCCGGCAGGTCCCCTGGTACCGGGAAGGAGTTTTCGGCGGTCTGGTTGAAACCGTCATCCCGGTCCCTGACGACATCCCGATAAAGGAGCGGGATTAGACCGATGCGGATTCTTTTTTTAGGTGTTGGCGAGGCCTGTGACAGTCGACACGGCAACTGCTCCATCCTGATACGTACAAAGAATACCACCCTCCTGCTTGACTGCGGTTTTTCCGTGCCGCACCGGTTCTTTCGTTACTGTGATGATCCCGATTGCCTGGACAACGTCTGGATATCTCATTTTCATGGCGATCACTTCCTGGGCCTGCCGCTGCTCCTGCTCCGTTTCTGGGAGATGGGCCGAACACGGCCGCTGCAGTTCATCGGCCAGGAAAATTTGGAGGAAAAAACCCTCGCCGCCCTTGAGCTCGCCTATCCGGGCTTTGCCGACAAGCTGAGTTTTCCTCTGCAATTCCAGACCATAACGCCCGGAAAAACCCTTACACTACAAGGTCTGCATCTCCGGGCGGCCGTGAGTGGTCATTCCCAAAAAAATTACGGCCTGCTGGTTGACGACGGTGACAACCGCCTCTACTACAGCGGCGACGGCCGGGCCACCAAGGCAACCAGAAAACTGATGCATGGCTGTGACCTTGCCCTGCATGAAGCATTTACCCTGCGTGATTCCATACCGGGGCATGGTTCGGTGGCAAGCTGCCTGCAGCTCATGGACGAAGAAAATATCCACCGGATGGCCCTACTTCACATGGAACGAACAACCAGGCACAGGGAAAAAGAGACCCTGAAAAAGATTATTTCAGGGCACGCAGGACTCCTTCTGCCCAAAGAAGATGACGTTATTTCCCTGAAGTAAAGCGTCCTGAAAGAAACGACACATCCTTGACAGCGACCAATTCCGACAGGTATACTTGAATAACTACTCGGGATCCCATTGGGACGCGAGACAACCCATGCATCCAGGAAACAGGCCCATGAGATATTTTCATTACTGCGTGACGGTCCCTCTCGTTCTCTTTCTCCTCTCCCTTACCCTGCCCGCATTTGCCGGTCCAGCACAGACAACATATCTGAAAATGGCCGACAATTTCTTCATCGTCTACGATCCCTCCACTTCCATGGATGTGCCCTACAAACAGACCGGCATGACCAGAATGGCCATGGAAAAAAAGATTATCCGGGAAAGCAACGCCTCTCTGCCCGAGCTGGGCTGGCAGGCAGGGCTGTATCCGCACTGGAAAGGCGGGCTCTGGCTCAGTGGTTCACCAGAGGCCTTTGCCCCCTATTATCGGCTGCACAACTTTGATAAAAAGGCATACGGCCTCGCCATCGACCGGTTGCCGACCACTCCGACCGGCCCGCCCATGCTCCAGATAGCGCTGATGAAGCTCGAACACCTGCTGGGAATCGCTGGACAAACCGAGGTTTTTCTGTTTACCGACGGCAAGGATTCCCGGGTAAAAGGAGTTCCTGAACCTGCGCCCCTGGCCGAGGCAAAAAAACTGGCGAAAAAATATGACGTCTGTTTTACAATTATCAGCAGCGCCACGGGAAAAAAAGAGAAGAAACTGCTGACCGATATGGCGGCGGTCAATCAGTGTTCCCAGGTTATTGATTTTGACACGGTGGCCGAGCATCCTGAACACCTCCTCGGCAAACTATACCTGGATACAGGGAAAAGCTTTGGCACAATTCTTTTTAATTTTGACAAATACCTGATAAAAAAGGAGTACCGTCCCGTTCTTGCCAAGGCAGGTCGATTTCTTCTCAAGAATCCACAGGCCTATGCCGTTCTTTCCGGGTTTACCGACAATATCGGCAGCGAGGCCTATAATATTCGACTTTCGGAAAAACGGGCCAAAAGTGTCCGCCGTTACCTGCGCAACAGATTTCACATCCCGACCAGGCGTCTCCTGCCCTACTGGTACGGCTACGCCAATCCGGTGGCCGACAATGCCACGCCCAAGGGCCGCCAACTCAACCGCAGGGTAACTATCACCTTGCGCGACAAATAAATTATTTTCCCTCCGGGGTAAACAAGTATTATCAATAAAACAACCAAAGAGAAACCATTATGAAACTTGCCTTTCACGGAGCCGACCAGGGGGTCACCGGTTCATGTCACTTTGTCCAGTGCCGGGACACAAAGCTGCTGATAGACTGCGGTATGTACCAGGGCCGCAGAGAGCTTGAAGAGGAAAACAGCAATAATTTCGGCTTTGATCCCGCCGACATTAATTTTCTCCTGCTAACCCATGCCCATCTTGACCATTGCGGTCGTATTCCTCTTCTGGTTAAGAGAGGATTTCGGGGAAAAATACTCTGTACACCGGCCACCAGGGAGCTGGCCAAGCTGGTCATGCTTGATTCCGCCCGCATCCAGGAGGAAGAGGCGGAATACCGGAGCAGAAAGGCCCAAAGAAAAGATGAGAACAGCGATCCCATTCAACCCCTGTATGACACCCTTGACGCCTTAAACTGCCTGGATTATTTTGAAGACGCAGAGGCCTTTACCCAGCCCGGGGATATTGCGCCCGGTATACGGGCAACCTTTTATGATGCCGCCCATATCCTTGGTTCCGCCTCCATCCTCCTTGAACTTGAGGAAAACCACAGCCACCGCCGGGTACTCTTCTCAGGCGACCTCGGGTATGGCGGTCGTGCCATTCTCCGTGATCCCGATATACCACCAAAAGCGGATATCGTGGTCATGGAAACCACCTATGGCGACCGGCTGCACAAGCAGCTTGAGCCATCCATCGAAGAACTCTACACAGCCATTATCGAAACCGGCAAACGGGGCGGAAATGTGATGATTCCCAGTTTTGCACTGGAGAGGACCCAGGAAATTCTCTACTATCTGCGTGAGGGTATCGAGCAGGGAGTGGTGCCCGTTCACACCCAGGTCTTTCTCGACTCGCCCATGGCGATTTCCGCAACAAAGATCTTCCAGCATCATCCGGAATGCTTTGACACCCAAACCTGGGCCGTCTATCAATCCGGCCAAGATCCCTTTGCCCTGCCGGGCCTTCATTTTACCAGGGACACCGCTGCCTCCATCGGCCTGAAACAGGTGAAGGGTGCGGTCATCATTGCCGGCTCCGGCATGGCCACCGGCGGTCGGATCAGGCATCACTTCAAGCATAACCTCTGGCGCAGGGAAGCATCCGTCATCTTTGTCGGCTATGCCGCCCAGGGAACATTAGCCAGACAGATCATCGACGGCGCCAAAAAGGTCCGCATCTTCAGAGAGGAAATTGAGGTCCGGGCCAAGGTGTATACCATCGGCGGCTTTTCCGCCCATGGCGATCAAAAAGTTCTGCTGGACTGGCACTCCCACATCAAACCGAAAACCACCTTTCTGGTCCACGGCGAAAAAAAGACCATGACCACCTTCAGCGGCCTGCTCAAAGATACCCGTGTGGAAATGCCCACCCTGCACCAAAAATTTGACATAGGATAGCGGATTCCTCCCCTGTCCCGCAAGCAAAACAAAGCGGCAACGCCCCGGCGGATGGGAGGCCCAGCCGCCTGCCCTCTACGGATACGAGCGGCCAGGTGTGCCGTCCCCGAATCAGGGCTGTTTTTCGATGAGTTCGATTTCCTGCGGCGTAAGCTTAAAAAGACGGTATACTTCGCTGTTGATCTCTGTTTCCTGTTGGATGATTTGGTCGTCAAGGGCAGCTCTTTTTACCTTCTCGCCTTCAAGGTAATCCTGCCACTCGTTGCGCTCCGCCAATGGGATGACAGCCTTAAATTTCAATTTGACCTGTTTCTGCAACTCCATAAAATCAAGCAGCCACCAGTTGTGCAGTTTTTTGCTGAGCTTTGCTTCCCGATCCGGCGGACAGAGATCGGGAAGCCGCCGCCGAAAGTTGTTTTCCAGCATGTATCGCTGTTCAGCGAGTTCCTGACATTTTTTTGCCCTCTTGCCGATCTCTTCTTTTTGTGCTGCTGTCGCCGTCGGGATGGGTAGCGTTTCTATCTTTATTGATCTTAACTCGTAATAGCCACCCCGAACAAAAGTGCAGATACCTGTGAGATACCACCAAGAAACTTTCGAGTTTAGCAATCCCAAGGCATAATTATCACTTCCGACCAAAATAAATCCTTTGTTATTTGAATAGTATTTTTTCGTATCTCTATAGAATTTTGAACTAACTGAAAATTCAGGATAAAAAATTTTCGTTTTTTCAAACTCATCGTAATAGGCGCAGGCCCGGAGTTCCCACCAAAACTCCCCTTTATCGGATCGTTTGCGTGCCTTTGCCGCAAAAGGTTCCAGCCGGCGGGCGACAGCGCTATACCGACGCTGCAGCCAGCGCCATGCCTCCTCTTCAGCAAGAGGATCCTCCATGCTTTTGCCCATGGCCTGCCGCGTCCAGAATTTAGGCATAATGATTACCCGCAATCCTCTCGACTCGGCATGCCATTTCTTCAAATCCTTGCCCTCAAGAAAGGGCTTGAGCAATTCTTCCGACTGCGGATCCTCCTCGATAAGACGTCCGCCGGTTGCATCATCTATAACAAAGGCCGAATTCAAACCGGTTTTTATCCCATAAAACGGAGAGCCATAAACATCCTGCAAGGTCGGATTTTCCCGTGCCAGTTTTCGCCGCAATCGGGAGACGGCCTCGCTTTCCAGCTGCCAGCCCTGCTCACCAAGACGGGACTGTAGCATGATGCCATGCTGCTGGTTAAAAAACTGGTCAAGATTTTTCGGAAGCCTTTTTTGCAGCCTCAAAATTGAGAGCGAGTTTTTTTCCCAGGGCGGAGACTTCTTCAATACGGTGATGGCGGGATAGGTGGTTACCCCTTCAAATACCTGCAGATCACCAAAATCAACAATCTTCTCTATTGTTGCCTGCCGGGCGAGATACCGGCGCAGCCCCTTCCCGGAACCGGTTTTAAAAAAGGTGGAAGAGGAAATATAGCCCATGCGTCCGCCCGGCTTGAGCAGTTTATGGCCCAGTTCGAAGAAGTAGGCATACAGATCAACTCCCCCATTGTACACTTCGTAATGATGTTCCAGCCACGCTTTATAATCACTCAACCGCTCCTGGCGCACATAGGGAGGGTTGCCAAGAACCACATCAAAACCGCCCTGATCCATGATTTCGGGAAAAGCAGCCTGCCAACAGAAGTTTTCCGCTGGTAAGGGTTCCATCAATCCCAGGCTGTTACCGGCGATGAGGTTGGCATCAAGCGAGGTCAGTGATTTCTCCCGTTC
>WGCP01000117.1 GCA_015493715.1 Desulfobulbaceae bacterium | reverse complement strand
TTCTCATCCAGTATATCGATAACCTCATCCACATAGGCCTGCCGCTCGGACAGCGTACTTTCAAGATGGAAAGTAAGTTCTCGATGCTCCACAGGAAAAAGATAGGCAAAGGAATAGTCCTCCAGCTCTCTCTTCATCCAGTCAATACCCAACCGACTGGCCAGTGGCGCATACAGATCCATGGTCTCCCGGGCAACATGGCGGCGGAGATCCTCGGGCGCCGATGCCAGGGTCAACATGTCCTGGAGACGGTCTGCCAGTCTAACCAGCAAAACGCGTATATCCGCTCCCATGGCCAGGAACAATTTACGGATATTTTCCGCATGACCGGCCAGATGCAAATCATACCGGACATTGGTGATCTTCGTGGTGCCGTCGACAATATTGGCCACATCATGGCCAAACCGTTTTTCAAGCTCGGCAAGGGTGGCGACGCGTTCTTTCAACACCCCATGCAGGAGACCGGCGACAATCGTCTCCCGATCCATCTTCATGGAGGCAAGAATAGATGCGACCTCAAGCAGATGTCGGATATAGGGCTCACCGCAGGCGTGGAGTTTACCGGCATGCCGCTCATCGGCAAAGGAATAGGCATCCTTAAGAGGCGTGAGATCAACCCCATGCAGATAGCCGGCGGCTATTGCATACAACCCCCTGAAATCAGGCATCATTACCCTGCAATTTCTGCAGATCTTTCTTGACCATGGTTGCAATACCGGCACCGGCTTCGGCCATAGGCAGCATGATTGTCTCGCCGCTTGCCCGCAGGCGCAACTCAATCATGCCTTCTTTTTCAAAAGTCTTGCCCACCGTTGCCCGATACGGAATGCCGAGCAGATCGGCATCCTTGAACTTGGATCCGGGTCGTTCATCCCTGTCATCGAGCAGTACATCCAGGCCCCCGGCCTGCAGGTCTTGGTACAATTGTTCGGCAGCCTCGCAGATGGATTTATTTTTCAGGCCGAGATTAAGAACAATGACCTGAAACGGGGCCAGAGGCAGCGGAAATATTATACCATTTTTGTCATGGTTCTGTTCAATGGCCGCAGCAACAACCCGACTGACACCTATACCGTAACACCCCATGACAAAAGGTTTTTCCACTCCGTCCCGATCTTGAAAGGTCGCCTTCAAGGCCGTGGAATAATTTGTTCCCAGTTTAAAGATATGGCCGACCTCAATGCCCTCGGTAAGGGAAAGCTTTCCCCCGCAGACCGGGCAACCATCCTCAGCGGTAATCCGGCGCAGATCACCAACCAGTTCGGGTTCAAAATCCCGGCCGGGGTTGACCCCGGTCAAATGCATGCCCTTTTCATTGGCCCCGGCAACACCGTTTACCATCCGCATCACCTCCTGGTCGGCAACCAGCCTGACCGGGATATGCACGGGCCCCATGTATCCCACCGGTAGTTTCGTCCGTTTCCAGACCTCGTCATCAGCCATGGCTTCCACTTCGGAGGCGTGGAGAAGATTTTTCAACTTCACCTCCTGTACCTGCCGGTCGCCGCGAACAAGGGCTGCCACCGGTTCCCCGTCGACCAGGAAAAGCATGGTCTTTATGATATCCTGCGGGGATACACCAAGAAAATCCGCCACCCGGTCCACCTTTTTCATGCCAGGTGTTTCAACCCTGGTCACGGGTTGTATTTCCACAGCCGGGGCATCCGTCTCGGGCGGAACAACAGCCGCCTTTTCCACATTGGCTGCGTAATCACAATCGTTACATATCACCAGGGTGTCCTCACCGGTGTCGGCCAGGACCATAAATTCATGGGAATAGGAGCCGCCGATGGAACCGGTATCCGCTTCCACGGCACGAAACGAGAGACCGCAACGGGTAAAGATCCGATGGTAGGCCTCTTTCATTTTCTCGTAACTTACTGAAGCCCCTTGATCATCTATATCAAAGGAATAGGCGTCCTTCATGACGAATTCCCGCCCGCGCATCAAGCCGAACCGGGGCCGTATCTCGTCCCGGAACTTGGTTTGCACCTGGTACAGATTGATCGGCAACTGTCGATAGGACTGCAATTCCCGGCGGGCGATGTCGGTAATCACCTCTTCATGGGTCGGGCCAAGGCAATAGTCGCGTCCATGACGGTCCTTGAAACGCAAGAGTTCAGGCCCATATTTTTGCCAGCGCCCGGACTCCTCCCAGAGGTCCGCAGGCTGGACCATGGGCATGAGCAACTCCTGGGCGCCGGCCCGGTTCATCTCTTCGCGAACTATGGCGGCTACTTTCTGCAGGGCCATCAGACCCAGAGGAAGATAGGTGTAGAGCCCGGAAGTCAATTTCCGGATACAACCGGCACGGAGAAGAAGCTGATGACTGACCACTTCGGCCTCAGCCGGGGTTTCCTTTATTGTAGGTAACAGTAGTTTTGAGTAACGCATTGTAGAAAAAGGTTATCCTGTTCAAAAGTTGAGTATCGGTTTACTGTAAGGATGAAATATCCCCAGAGCAAGGAATACTTACACAAAGAAAAGAGAAAGCACAGCGGCCGTCTCAGCCGCATGGAAATATGGAATGGACCATAAAAAGTGTTAACTTGACAAGGGGATTTTGCAGGAGAATAATCGGATCGAAGAAGGGAGTCCCTTCACCGATACCCGCCGGTGGAGGTCACCTGCGGGACATTAAGCCTACATTTGCTGTTGCGGCCTTATTGATCATCATCAAACACAATGGCGGCGCCTGTGGATAAGGCCTCTGCTGTTTTTTTCCTCGCCGATGTCAGAATTCGCTGGACTGTGCCCCGGGAAACTCCCATCCTCTCACCGGCCTGTTCCTGAAACAGGCCTTCAAAATCACAAAGGCGCAACACTTCCAACTCATCCCGATACATGGTAATCTTTT
>WGCP01000116.1 GCA_015493715.1 Desulfobulbaceae bacterium | reverse complement strand
TTTGCAATTTATCCGTCACGTCGCATAACAAAAATATTGATTATGGAAAATTGGTTACGGATTACAGCAAGGAGTGAGGCGGGTTGAGGAGCTTCGTGCAAGATTGACGAAGGCCTAACTGTTAGTTGAAAACGCTACGCGAAAATCGGTGTTAAAATTTTTTGGACATGCTCGCTAAGACCCTGCAGAGACTTTTTTCGTCGCTCAATCTCCTCAATTTCACCTACAGCCCGGCTCAATCGCTTTTGGATTTTTTTAGTCTGCTTGGAATATTCGGTTGCATCGGTACACTTTCCCCAGCTAATTGTACCGTTATTTCGTAAGGTGGCATTGTACTGTTTTCGCACCGATATTCTTAATTGTTCAATCTCCCCTTCAAGTTCTTTTGCTTTATCTGTTTCTCCTCTCATCAATGCTTTTTCTAGTTTGCTTGTTAAATCCAAACAAAACGACTCCATCTTTTCTTTAATCTCTGGGGTCAATCGTGCATTAACATTTAAAGTTTTTCCTCTGTTATTGGTAGGTGACGATGTCTCGAGTTCCGTTCTATCTGCAATCGTTTTTATTGCAGCAGAAGACAAATTGAAGGCATCAACTTTGTCCCATGGTATTTCCTCCCCTCTATGCTTAAGAAAGAGGGCAAGAGTTTCGATAGTTACGCTCTTCTTAAGGATTGCTTCCTCCCCACCGTTAAACTTCACCTTCCAACCGTCACCTTTAAAAATAAAATAATTGTCTTGCGCTGAGACATGCTTTTTCGTCTGACCTTGGCTCTTACATGACGAATCGGCATTTATTTTCGCGTTGATTTTTTCAAGTTTGCGGTCTATCTCTTCAAGTTTTTCTTCCTGTATCTTCTTTTCACTTGGTTTATCTGCATTCAGTCCGGTCCAGGTGAGTTTTTGCTCTTCCAGTTCCTTCTTTTCCATAAGCAAGTCCCATAACTCTTCATCTACGGAGCCATACGGGTCACTGTTAAGCGAATAAAACTCAGTAGAGGCATCTTGCCCATGAAACCAGATGGTTTTATCTTTCACATCAGGCGCGGGAAGGGGGAGGTCTTGCAGAAAGAGAAAATGAGCCAAATCAAGCCGCCTTACCTCAATGTTTTGGCAGCAATCAATTTCCTCTAAAAATGTTCGAGGGGTAATGTTGTCAAGATCAAATCTGACTGGTTGTTCTTTTCCGCAGTAGTAAAAAGGAAGTTCTTCGTACCCAAGCCAGATACGGACAAGGTAATTGTGGCAGAACAAGGTGGTCACCGGGCCGCGAAAATCCTTCCTGGACAAGTCATGGCGGGCAAGAGTTTTGTTCAGAAGTTTTTCACAGCCAGGCCCATATTCCTTGTCCATGGCCAAGCCAAGACATAAATCATCAAAGGAAATTCTTCTATCCTGCATAGCAATCACCTTCATTGCCTCCTGAAAAAAACAGGCACGGCAGGCCGTCAGGTTTACGGCTTTTCGGGAGCTACCCTATCCGGGCCTGAATCGTTACCGATTTCTCAACTCCTGCAGGGCGGCCTTGACCTTCTGCAAGGCTTCATCTGAAACCTGGTCGGCATGTTCAAGTTTGGAGATATAGGATTGGGTAACCTTCATGTGCCGGGCAAGGTCAACCTGCTTGACCTGCGCTTTCATCCGGGCAAGGGCAACGGGATTGTCGACATAATCAGCGGGATCAAAATCAACGTAATCATCTTCCTGTTCCGCCCATGCCTCCAGTCCGGCCAGTTCATCTTCAATCTGTTCTTTCAGGGCATCAAATACCTGGACAGGAAGAAGTACATACTCGGTGTTGCCTTGAATATTTTTTATGGTTTGCAGATTCATTTGTAGGCGTCTCCCCGTGGCTTTATTTTTTCAATCTGAATTATCCGCAAGGTATCCCGGCGATCAAATATTATGCGCCAGCCGCCGATACGCATCCTCCAAAGATGGGAACCTTTGAGCTGTTTTGTATCCAATGCGGCGTCATCGGGGTTTACTCCGAGACACATAATGGCATCGACAATACGCAAACGATCCCTTTTTCCAAGATTCTTCAGCTTGCGCCTTGCCTGCCGTTTAATCTTAACCGTATAACTCATATTATATTACCTAATGTCTTGTTGCGCAAGAAGGTTCAGGATTAACGCAGATTGACCACTTTTCCCTGCCGCCCGGTAAGAATTTCCTCCAGTCGCAAGGACCATTTTTCAAGAGCAGCACGTTTTTCGCCGTCATAACTGTGCCGGTCATACACATGGGTAATTCCCTTCTCTGCGTGATTAAGCACCTTGGAAACAACCAGCCGGGAAATTCCCATGCCTGTCATGTGGCTGGCGGCAGTCCTGCGCAGGTCGTGCATGGTTACATCATCAAGACCTGAATGGTCGCGTACCTTGTTAAATGATTTTTGGAACCATTTCACATGGCCGGTATTCTTCTTCCTGGAGGGAAAAACATATATATCGTCAGGAGTAACTTTTTTCTGTTCCTGAATAATGCGTAATGCCATTGAGGACAGGGGCACACGATGCGCCATCTTGTTTTTTGCTATTTCGGCGGGAATTGTCCACCACCCGGTTTCAAAATCAATATCCTGCCAGCGCATGGAACATACTTCTATGCCGCGTTGCGCTGTAATGAGACGTAACTTTTGGATGTTTGCCATCATGGGGGTAAGGGCTTCATCAAATGCCGCCCATAATCTTTTGATTTCCTCGGTGTTCAATACCCTGTCCCGTTGTTTTTCTTTGCCGGGAGCTTTGATTCGGGTACATGGATTAACCTCCACAAGATCACGCTCTATTCCAAAATTGTATATTTTACGAACCAATGCCAGGGTACGATTAGCAGAAATTGGCGAGCCTCGATCAACAATTTTGTCCAACAGGGCAATAACATCCCTTCGCCTGAGCTTATGCGCCTTGGCATTACCCCATGCCGGAATAAGATCATGTTCAATTTTTCGCTTATCTTCCTTAAAAGATCGTTTATGGATGGCATGTTTTTCAAGGTAAATATCGCAAAGCTGTTTAAAGGTGGGTGCCTGGAGAAGTTCCTGTTTTTTGGAACCGGGGTCTTTTCCCCGCTCAGCTTCAATAATTACCTCCCGCGCCTTCTTTCTGGCATCACCCAGGGATAAAGCCGGAAACTTACCAATCGTAATCCGTCTTTTCTTTCGACTGCCTTTGACACGGTATAAAACAGAAAATGATTTGACACCTGATTTGCCGATCCGCAAACACAAGCCGGGTTGCTTGGTGTCAAAATAATCAACTTGCCTGTTCTCGGTTGCTTGTAATGTTTTCAGCCACAAAGCACTCATGGTTACAGATGGCATTTTTTTCTCCTTACTTTGCAAAGGTACCCAAAAGGTACCCGCATAGGTACCCACTTGACCTTAATTTCCCATGAAACATACTGAACAGCTACAAACAGTATATATCACGTAAATTCAAAAAGTAAAGGTGAAAGGAATATATTTCAGGATTATTCAAAGGTACCCAGAAAAGGGCATTCATAGTTGATTCGTAATCAAGGGGTCAGCAGTTCAAATCTGCTTACCGGCTCCAGTATCAAGCAAGCGACTGCGGATTTTTCCGCAGTCGCTTTTTTTATCCCGTGATTCTCTTTTGTTGCCGGACCCGCCGATATACGTTTTCACTCACATACAGGGCAAGCGCAAGCCAGACAAGAGTAAAGCCGATAAGCTTTTCCCTGGGAAAGGGTTCGTGAAACAGCAGCAGTCCTATGAGAAATTGGAGAGTCGGGGCGAGGTATTGCATCAGTCCGACTGTAGTCATGGAAATTCTTTGTGCTCCAAAAACAAAACAGAGTAGCGGCAGGGCGGTGATTGGTCCGGCGCCCAGGAGGAGCCATGTATACTCCTGAGTCGGGGTAAAAAGGTGTGAACGGCCATGCCAGGCGAGATAAAAAAGGGTAGCCGCCGCCGGTATGGTGAGTAATCCTGTTTCAAATGTCAGGCCGTCAAGGGAACGAAGAGGGGCGGTTTTACGCAGCAGGCTGTATAAGGCAAAGGTGACGGCAAGCGTCAGGCCGATCCAGGGAAAATGTCCATAGGAAAAGGTCAGATAGAGGACACCGGCAAGGGCAACGGATAATGCCGCCCACTGGCTTGGTCGCAGGGGTTCGCGGAGGAAAAAAACACCGAAGAAAACGGCGATTAACGGGTTGATGAAATATCCCAGGCTGGATTCTATGATATAGCCGTTGTTGACGGCCCATATATACACCAGCCAGTTGCACCCGAGCAGACTTGCTGTTGCGAGAATCGTAATGACCGTCCGTCTGTCTCTGATATTTTTTATAAATGGGCTGATCTTCCTTTTGAGGCCGAGCAGGGCAAGTGAGAAGAGAAAAGACCAGAGAATACGATGACAGATAATT
>WGCP01000115.1 GCA_015493715.1 Desulfobulbaceae bacterium | reverse complement strand
TATCATCATCAACAGTAGGTATTGTTACTGTTTTACTCTGGTCACCAGGCGAAAAAAGAATATAATAACCTGCTGTTATATAATCTTGAGGCTTGGAAGCTGGATCATCTCCTGTTGCTCCTGCAACATAATAAACGCCAACGGCATGACCATTAATTACAGGTTGATTTAGGGTAATGGTAAAAACACTGTCCTGTCCTTCTTCAACCGGAGATGCGTCACTGATCGATATTCCGTACTTATCGTCATTCTGGATGGTTCCTGTAGCCGTATCATCGATATTCATTGCTCCAGGAGATACAACATGCTGCATGCCGACTGTGAACTTCTCATCCGGCTCAACAATACTGTCATCATTAAGGGCTACCGTAAAATTCTGCGTCTCGTTGGCTGTCCCTGCAAAATACAACGTCTGGGTCGTGCTGTCGTAGTCCGTGTTCCCTCCGGTTGCCGTTCCATCAGTAAAGGCCACTTCTACTGAAAAACCGCCTTGAACGGCCTGATCAACATGAGCGGTAAATACCATGCTCCCGTCTTCCCCAGCTGTCACGTCACCAATCGTGACCGTTGCCGTGTCATTGTCGGTTATTGTCCCCGTCGCTGTATCAGTGATATCTGTTACACCTGATGGCGATGAGGTTGCCATACTCACTGTGAACGTCTCATCCGACTCAACAATGGCGTCATCATTAAGGTTGACAGTGAAAGTTTTCGTCTCATTAACAGCACCGGCAAACGTCAACGTCTGATCGGTGCTGTCATAGTCTGTTCCTCCACCGGTCGCGGTCCCACCGCCAAAAGTAACATTCACTGTAAAACCACCTGAAACGGCAGTATCAGAAGTAGCGGTAAAGGTCATTGTACCATCTTCAGACACCGTCACATCGTCGATCGTGACTGCTGCCCATACAGGTAAAGCTGTGTAGAGGGTAAAAAGCACACTCAAGAATAGAGTAGCGAACGTGCAACATATTGTTTTGTTACCATTCATGATCCACCACCTGTATAATTTTCCATATTCACGCTGAATTTTTTTTATTATCTGCAACTTTATGCGTTAAAACCTTTTTCTGAACCCGACATCGACCATGGCCCTACCGCCCCAATTCTCTGAATAGCCAAACGAGGCATACGTGTAAACGCGGCTGGATCCGAGAGCAAGGGAGTCACCACTCTGAATGGGCAGTTGGACAACAAGACGGAACGTATTGTTATTTGCGTCAACTTCAGAAATACAATTTGGACAACCGGCAAAATCACCCTTATCAATCCGGCCATTGTTATTCCCATGGGGATTAGGAGGATTGCCATCAATATTTTTCCGATAATTTTCAGGTTCCTTGGAATCAGCATTGACTAATACCCCTTCATTGTTAGCTCCGGTTGTAATCAATGGAGCAAGCAATTCTTCCGGTGTTGATTCATTGGCCATTTTCTGCACCCCTTCCATGGATGCTGATTCCGCAAATAAAAAAACACGATCAAAAACCGTTTTACTCCGCACCATTTTTTTCTCACTGGTCGTAGTATTGGTCGCCGTTATTCCGACAAAGGTGAGCAGCATTAAAATCAGCAATACTGTTATAATAGCAACGCCCTCTTCATTCTTAGTCACCAGCGTGACACAATAGCACTGTCTTGCTTTAAGCATATTTTTCTCCATCTTAAAAAGATGCCTGAACTCTTGTGTAATCCACTTGGGCAACCTGTTTATTCTTCCAGCGCACACTGACATGTATTCTTTTTGAATTATCAATATTGCCAAGTCCGCCCGCACCGGTTCCATTATCCTGCACATCCCATTCAACCGTATACGGACCTTGAATGGTTAGATGACCATCCCCGACCGTGGTTGGGCTTCCTTGAATATTCAAATTCGAATCCGCATAGGAATACGACAGAATATTTTCCACCTGATCCATGGCCCAGGTATATCCTTCGGTCTGTTTTTTTGAGCCGGTATTATAATTCATGTTGTTTACCTGGAGCGCTGCTATAGCAAATAGTCCAATCCCCAAAATAACCATGGCCATAAGCACTTCAATCAGGGTGAAGCCCTGCTGATCTTTGTATTGCAGTTGCCCAGAGATACTTTCCGTTTTACAAGTCATAACAAGGTCCATAATTATATGTTGCGTACTCTGATTCTGAATCGTTGCGTCCAGGTTCGATTCTGTGTACTGACACGCACGGTATTTTGCACCTGTCCGGTGATCGTTACCTCAACCGTCCGAATCTTGTCCAGGTCGACGGTTGTCGTTGGGTTTATGATCTCATTGCTGTTTGCATCAAAATATCGAAACCGTAAATCTGTGACATTATCAACTACTGGTTGCGAATTAAACCCCGAAGTTCCGAATGAAACCCGATATAAAGTGCCGGAAGTACCATTTCCTGTGTTAAGGATCGTCCCGGGATTAGATGTTGAGCCACGATAATATCCTATATTTTCATTGGGATCTTCTGCGTCACCATCGGGTTCATACAGGGCGTCACTGTCACCATTATCAATATCACGGGTGAAATGAATTGAATTGGCATCGGTGTCAAAACGGTCATCACTGGTATCCGGTTCAAAACCGATTCTCCTTTTATTTTTCGGGTTACAACCGGCTGAACGAATTTCATCCGTCATGAGTTGTTTTACTCCCCGAATATTTTCCATTACCTCCACCATCATTTCCTGTGAAGTATGATAGCGACCGGTAGTCGTAAATATCTTCATAACTCCTGCCAGGACCATGCCCAGAACCGCCAGGGCAATCATGACTTCCAGCAAAGAAAAACCCGCCTGTCGTTCTTTCATTTTTTTTATAGCCATGTGATTTTAACCCTTCCGACCCTGTTCACCGTAATCGTTGCGCCGGGAGACCCATCTGGTTTATTAATAGTTAAAGAACCAGTCCCGGCTGTTCCTCTTGGAGAAAAAACCGGATTCTGCGTGCCAGGAGTTAGGGTTATTTGTGGAAATTGACTGAAATTTTGTATGCGATAGGGAGTTCCGGCGGTAAATGTACCATCAGGATTTATTTTTCCCCATTGGGTGGAATTCATTACCTGATTACCATCCTCTAGCTGGTAACCATTTGCGGAAAAAACAACACGGCATTGTCTCCGAGTCTCCAAAGCTCGCATTTTGGCCCGATTTAAATCACCGCGCACCTGGGAAACAGCGCCTCGAAAAATATAGCCCGGTTTCCAGCTCAAATAGCTTGGAATAGCTATAGCGGTGACAATCCCGATTATGGCTACCACTACCATAACTTCTATCAAGGTGAAGCCGTATTGTTTGTTATCTTTTGTTGAAATATATGGCATAAAAGAATCCTCCTGATGGTCTTTAAGCAAGATATAGGCCGATACCATTTAAATTATTTTTCCTATTTACTAACAGCATGTTAGCGCATACATGTCCTGTAAGCCAAGGAAAAAAAGCGCAACAGATAATAAACTAATTTTACAGTACGGACGAAAACTATAAAAAAACTTTACAATCAAGCCGGCGATGGTTTCGTAAAAAATATTCCAATCCGCCATTTCCGAGGAAGTTCGTCATCCTCGAATGTAGTTGTCGGGGACCGGAATCCAGTCTTTATTATGTGGCTTGGCTTCGCTCTGGATCCCCGTCCCCGACTAAAGATTTCGGGGATGACGCACTACACTCGGGGATGACGAAAAAGATGAAAAATATCGCTGTTACGAATCCAGCAATGATAACATCGACGATTATTGAAGTGAATACCGCTTGATTTTCTGTAAAAGCGCAGGGTAACTGATTTCAAGAAGGTCCGCAGCCTTGCTCTTGTTGCCGCCGGTTGCCTCCAGGGCGCGGTTGATGAGTGATTTTTCCATTATCTTCTGCGCCTTTTTAATGGAAAATCCGGAAAAAAAATCATCCAGGCGACGGGTGTCCTGTTTGACACCAAACTCCGGCGGAAGATTTTCCGGCAAAATCATATTCTTATCCGCCAAAATTACCGCCCGCTCAAGGACATTTTCCAGTTCCCGCACATTACCCGGCCAGGAATATTTCAGAAGTAAGTTTGTCGTCGCAGGCGCTATACCTTGAATATCTACTTGGTGGGAAATTTTCAGTTTCTCAAGAAAATGATTACATAACAGGGGAATATCATCAAGACGTCTGGATAGGGCGGGGATATGCAGTTGAATAACATTGAGCCGAAAGAGAAGATCTTCCCGGAAGCGTCCCTGTCTTACCTCTTCTGCAAGATCTCTGGCTGTTGCGGCCAGCAGTCGTACATTTATTTTCTGTGGTTTTGCCGCCCCAAGCGACTGCACTTCCTGCTCCTGGATAACCCGCAAAAGCTTGACCTGCATGGAAAGCGGGAGTTCTCCGATTTCATCAAGAAAGAGGGTGCCGCCGTCAGCCTCGGCAAACAGGCCTTTTTTATTCCTGTCCGCACCGGTAAAAGCGCCCTTTTTATACCCGAACAGCTCGCTTTCCAGTAGATTTTCCGGAATAGAGCCACAGTTAACGGCAACAAAGGATTTATCCGCCCGGTTACTTACGTCATGAATCCCCCGCGCCAGCAACTCTTTGCCGGTGCCGGATGCGCCGGTGATAAGAACCGTGGTCGGATGGGGTGCCACCTTGGATGCCAGATTGAAAATCTCCCGCATCTCGCGGCTCTTGCCGACCATCCGGCCAAAACTGAAATCTTTGCCGATACCTGATAACTGACTTCTTAATTGCGCATTTTCCCGTTGCAGCCGCTCCCGCTCTTCCGCCTTTTTCAGGACCAGGAGGATTTCTTCCGCCTTGAATGGTTTGGATATATAATCATAGGCGCCAAGGTGCATGGCTTCTATAGCACTATCGATAGAAC
>WGCP01000114.1 GCA_015493715.1 Desulfobulbaceae bacterium | reverse complement strand
TAAGGAATGTATCCGTCGTGGCTGTCCTCTCTGGGAGGCAAGAGTCATACAAAAGGATACCTCCACCATTGTGCCGATAACCATGGTCCGATGATTTCAATAGAGATTTAAGGAAGCATTGTTTGGACTTTTTACGAGGTCATCAAGGAACACGGGCAATAAAATACATGGAATGATAGGTCAAGGTCACTCCCTTCTCCGTGCTGTAACACTGCTTATACCTTTGAGAGAATTTCTTCTGCTTTTCTCTGGTCCATCCCTGCTGCGCTAGTGCGTTGACGCCGGTTTTGCGTAAGTGGTCCTGCACGGTAACAGGATCCGGAAAGACAATGGATTCTACTGACTCTTCCGCCGACATCACTTCAAAAGTCCCCTCAAGCATGTCCCGCATCCGGGCAAGTGAGACATAATCAAGACCCTTGCCGGTAATCTTTCGTATTTCACGCAGATTTTCAATCCCATAGAGGGAAAATGCCAGCATTCCTCCCGGCGTCAAATGAGCATGTAATTTATGAAAAAACGCGTGCAGATCATGGAGCCAGTGAAAGGTGGATGATGAACAGATAAGATCATATTTTTCCGGTAGTTCTATTTTCTCGATATCTCCAGGGAGAAAACGTATATTTCCCGACAGCCCAAGAGAGAAAATATTTCCTGAAAATTTATCCACAATATCATTAACATCAAAAAATTTTACATCGGGAAATGCAGCCGCAAGATTCCGGGTCAGATAGCCGGTACAGCATCCTACTTCTAAAAGTAATTCAGGAGGGGTCTCTATAGTATCCGTTATTAAAGTAAGCAATCGTCGGGCTGTTTTACGCTGTACAACCGCATACTGATCATACGTCTCGACGGCACCGGCAAAATGGCTGCGAATTTTTTCTTTTTTTACCTTCACTCTCTATTATCCTTACACTGTTTCCAAGCCGTTAAAAATAACGTCTTTTATCTGGAAAATCCGGCTCCGGTCCCTGCCTTTTATTTTGCATCATCTCCCCCATATCTCCATGATTGTTTGCATCTTTTATTTATTTGATTTTTCAGATGTTTTCTATTATATTTAAGGTTCTTCAGGAGTTCCTTTTATAAAAAATTCCTTTATCCATGCCGGAAGATGAACATATACAAAATAAAATTTGATTACCACCATTCCTCAGCAACGAGGGATAACATCGCTACAGCTATAATTTCAAATCGCATTTATCAGCGTTTATGACTGATTTTAGGTCAATTAATTTTTCCAAGAAAAGCGATGGTATCCCTGATTTCATTCAAGCTGAGCTTTAGTGGTAATCAGGAAATAAAATGTTTTAACTTGTGAATATATAAAGAAAATTTATACCTGAATTCTGCGGTTGTTCGTGCACCGAGAACGTTGAGACAGGTGCAGATACAAGGAGGCAGATAAGCGAGCCTGCGAGACTTCGAGCGAGTTTCGGCACAGGTGTACTGTTGGTACATCGAGCACTAAACTCGTGAAGTCGACACAGTAGATGTGCCTGTCTCAACATTCGAATGCCGGATAACTGCAGAATTTAGGTAATATATTATTTTCACCACCTACACAGCCTCCTTGGAAGAAAAAATTTTAGGGTGCCTTAAATCACACATTGAAACAAGATATCATTGCCGAGCAGTTTTCCAGGCAATAACCCATGACCTGATCGTATTTCCTAAAAAAGCAGCGGCTTGAGAATATCTCACTGTCGATTGTTAACACAAGGGTGCATAACCTGGGGAAATGAACGTTGGAAAAATGTGCATAACGTTCATTGTCTGGAAATACACAAAAAACAACAACTGTATTCATCAAATTATCAAATATAAAAATGGTATATTTTTCAATAGTTACATAAGTTTTTAACAAACAAACAACCCTAATATCAATAACAATATTTTTCTATAAAAAGGAATATTATTATGGCATTTCATTTTAATATAGCCCGGGATGATCTTCTTAAAGCCGCCGGTAATCAGCAAAACATTACCAATAAAAAAAGAACGATGGCTATTCTCTCCAACATTCTTTTGGAAGTTGAACAGGATCATATCGTTTTTACTGGAACCGATCTTGATATAGGGCTGAAACAGGTTATTCCTGCGGAAGTTTTTGAAAAAGGTGTTTTAACCCTGCCGGCTAAGAAACTCTATGAACTGGCCCGTGAATCATCCTCCCCTACCCTGTCTTTTCAAGAAGAGGAGAAAAATTGGGTGACTATAACCGCCGGTTCGAGTGTGTATAAACTGGCGGGCATGATCAGCGATGAATTTCCCCGATTTCCGGAATACAACCAGGAAAATATGGTGGAAATGAATTCATCGGTTATGGCTGATCTTATCGATAAAACGATATATTCCATTGCCCAGGATAAAGAAAATATGTTTACCCTGACGGCGGCTCTGCTGAAAAAAATGCAGGATGGAGACACAAGATATCTGCAGATGATATCCTCTGATGGTCATCGTCTTTCCATTATGAAAAAAGAGGTGGAAGAATCGATTGATGACCTACAGATGAATCCCGTCACCCTTATTCCCAGGCGCGGTATTCAGGAAATTCGTAAATTTTGTGAAGATAGAGATACATTTTCCATTGGCATTGAAAAGCAGCAGGCCGTGCTTCAATCCGATGATTCCCTGTTGATTATCCGCCTACTGGAAGGGGAATTCCCTGATTTTCAGGCTATTTTAGACTTTATTTCAAGAGACAATATAATCCGCATAAACCGACTGCGTTTTTTAGAATCTTTAAAACGTATAAATCTTTTTACCGAGGATCTTTTCCATGCCATCAAAATAGAGATCAATCAGGGTAAAATGACCCTTACATCACAGAATGCCGATTTTGGCTCGGCCAAGGATGATCTGGAAGTAGAGTATGACGGTGACCAGTTAACTCTTGGTTTTAACTGCAGATATTTTATAGATTCCCTTCAGGTTATGGAGGGAGAAATCATAGAGGCATGCATCAATTCCGATGAAAGTCCCTGTCTGATAAGTTCCGATGATGATGAAGGATTTTTAAGTATAATTATGCCTATGAAGCTTTAAGGTACTTTGAAAAATTGTCTTTCGGAGTTTTGCAGGCTACGCTTATCTGATCTTGAACGAAAATTCTATATTTCAAGGCACCTTAAATTGTTGGCTACCTTGAAAAATTGTTTTTTCTCCCGGTTTTGCGTTATACTCAAAAAATTATCCTTGGCACCAGGCTAACGGTGTGATGGCCGTAGTAAAATTTTTCGTCTACCTCGAATCTACGCTTATCCGATCTTGAACGAAAATTCTAATTTTTCAAGGCACCCTGTTTAAAACAATAGAAAATAAAAATATGAGCGAACAAAATTCATCCTACGATGCACAACAGATCAAGGTCCTGGACGGACTTGAGGCCGTTCGTAAACGACCGGCCATGTATATAGGCAATACCGCTGAAGAGGGACTTCATCATCTCATTTATGAGGTAGTTGATAACTCCATTGATGAGGCCCTGGCGGGGTATTGTGATCAAATTCGGGTAATTATCCATGGAGATAATTCCGTATCCGTTGAGGATAACGGTCGCGGCATTCCGGTGGATATGCATCCAACGGAAAATATGTCGGCCCTGGAACTGGTTATGACAACGCTCCATGCCGGTGGTAAATTTGACCATTCAAGCTACAAGGTATCCGGTGGTCTACATGGCGTTGGTGTATCGGTGGTCAATGCGCTCAGTAGCAAGGCCTCAGCGGAAGTCAAACGCAATGGTAATATTTACCGACAGGATTATGCCTATGGTGTTCAGACCGGTGAGTTAAAAATCATCGGTGAAACAAGCAAAACCGGAACCACTATAACCTTTGCGCCCGACCCTGGAATTTTTAAGGACACCACTGTTTTTAAGTATGAGATAGTTCGCAACCGGCTGCGTGAACTCTCGTTCTTAAACCGTGGTGTCAGAATTTATCTTAAGGATGAACGCAGCGGCGCCGAGGATAAATTCCACTATGAAGGGGGTATAGCCTCCTATGTGGAATATCTCAATCGCAAACGCACCCCCATCCATCCGGAACCCATCTTCATAGAAGGGGAAAAGGACCAGGTACAGGTGGAAGTCTGTTTTCAGTATTTTGATGGGTATTCGGAACGACTTTTTTCTTTTGTCAATAATATAAATACAAAAGAAGGAGGCAGCCATGTTGCCGGTTTTCGGGCCGCTCTGACCAAATGTATCAACAGATACGCCTCCGATGATGTGGTGCCGAAAAATCTCAAGGCCCGGATGGGTGGTGACGATGTACGGGAAGGGTTGACCTGTGTTGTTTCCGTACGGGTGCCTAATCCCCAGTTTGAAGGTCAGACCAAGACCAAGCTCGGCAATTCGGAGGTGAAATCAATTGTTGAGACCCTGTGTAATGAAAAACTGGGCAATTATCTGGAGCAGAATCCCGGCGTCGCCAAACGAATTCTAAGCAAGGCCGTTGAAGCGGCACGGGCCAGGGATGCGGCCAGGAAAGCGCGGGAACTATCACGGAAAAAAGGCGGTCTTTCGGTGATGATGGCTGGAAAACTCGCCGAATGCCAAAGTAAAAAACCCGAAGAGCGCGAAATATTCATAGTTGAGGGTGATTCGGCCGGTGGTTCGGCCAAACAGGGCCGGGACCGTTCGGTACAGGCTATCCTGCCGTTGCGCGGCAAAATCATGAACGTGGAAAAGGCTCGTTTTGATAAAATTCTAGGCTCGGAAGAGATTAAACAGTTGATAGCCTCCCTTGGCACCGGCATAGGCAGGGAGGAATTTGATCTGGAAAAACTTCGCTATCATAAGATAATTATTATGACCGATGCCGATGTCGACGGCGCCCATATCCGGACCCTGCTGCTTACCTTTTTCTATCGACAGATGTTGCCTCTTATCGAAAACGGTTATGTCTATATCGGCCAGCCTCCGTTGTACAGACTGGGACGGGGTAAAAAGGAAAAATATTTTATCGATGATGATGCCCTAAACAGCTATCTCTATGATCAGGCATCGAAATTTATCCATGTTCAGTCAAAAAAAGGTCTGGAGATTCGTGAAAGAAATATGGTTGATATTCTGCAAAAACTATCTCTTTTCGAGCGTGTTATCAACTATATGGAGCGAATGAACTATCCTGAGAAAATGGTTTTGCTCCTCCTTGAAAACAATGTTCATACGGCGGACCAGTTTGAAGATAGACAGTTTCTGGAAGATCTTCTTAAAAAGATGGAAGAACTCAAACCAACGGTCGGTAATATTCGTACCTGCCGCTGGCGGCCCAGTTGTTATGAGGTAGATATTTCCTTTCATGGTCAGTTTCATGTCATGACGACCCTGGGACCGAATATTCCCCTGATAGCCGAATACCGACATGGCCTGGATCTTTATAACGAGTTAAAGGAGTATCTGGATGATACGTTTACCATTATCCGAACCGGTGCAAACGGCCAGGAAAAAGAATATCCAGCGGAAAACTGGCATGAGTTGATCAAGGTCGTCCGGGACGAAACATTTCGTGGCAGTCATCTGCAACGCTATAAGGGTCTTGGAGAGATGAATCCGGAACAGTTGTGGGATACCACTATGAATCCGGAAAATCGGACTCTTATTCAGGTAAAAATTGACAACGCGGAATCTGCCGACGATATGTTTACCACCCTGATGGGTGATAAGGTGGAGCCACGGCGTGAATTTATCCAGAATCATGCCCTTGAGGTATCGGAGCTTGATATCTGATCATCGTATCCAGGGATGATAAAACCTTGTTTAAAAACAAAATATTAGAGCGGTTACACCGCAGAGCGGTATAACAAGACAGGTCTTGCAGCACAATTTTTCGGTGCTGCGCCATTTTTAGAAAATAATGAGAGGATAACAATTCAGTATGACAACTGAAATTGAAAATGAACAACAGGAATTTCCCACTATTACCATTGAGCAAGAACTACGGAAATCCTATCTTGACTATGCCATGTCCGTCATTGTCGGCCGCGCCCTGCCCGACGTCAGAGATGGCCTGAAACCGGTTCATAGAAGGGTTCTTTTTGCCATGCGAGAGCTTGGTAACGCTTACAACCGGCCCTATATCAAATCAGCGCGGATCGTCGGTGATGTCATTGGTAAGTATCATCCCCATGGCGATACGGCGGCCTACGATACCCTGGTCCGTATGGCCCAGGATTTTTCTCTGCGCTATCCTCTGGTTGACGGCCAGGGTAACTTTGGTTCCATGGATGGTGATGCCCCGGCGGCTATGCGGTATACCGAGGCCAGGATGACCAAACTTGACCAGGAAATCGTTACCGATCTGGACAAGGAAACCGTCGATTTTATCCCCAACTACGATAACTCCCTGCAGGAACCATCGGTTCTGCCTTCCAAGATTCCCAATATCCTGGTCAACGGTTCCGAGGGTATTGCCGTAGGAATGGCAACCAAGATTCCTCCCCATAACCTGACCGAGGTTATGAACGGATTGATAGCCCTGCTTGATGACGCCAACCAGACCGTTCATCAACTGATGGAGATCATCACCGGACCGGATTTTCCCACCGGTGGATTTATCTGCGGCCGGGCAGGAATTCGTGAGGCCTATGAGACGGGAAGAGGCGTGGTGATCATGCGTTCGCGCACCCATGTTGAGGAACGAAAAAAGGGCGGCGAATCCATCATAATCACGGAAATCCCCTATCAGCAGAACAAGGCTACCCTGGTGGAAAAAATAGCTTTGTTGATGAAGGAGAAACGGATTACCTCCATTTCCGAAGTCCGTGATGAATCAGATCGCCACGGCTTGCGTATCGTTCTTGAACTGCGTAAGGATGAAATGCCGGAAATCGTCATTAATCAGCTGTACAAGATGACACCGCTGCAGAAGAGTTTTGGTATTATTCTGCTTTGCATCGTCAACAATAAACCTGAGATTCTTAATCTCAAACAGGTGCTTGAGCATTTTATTCTGCACCGTAAAACAATTATTTACAGACGGACTGCCTTTGAACTACGCAAGGCGGAAGAAAAGGCGCATATCCTGGAAGGCCTTAAAATTGCCATTTCCAATCTTGATGAGGTGGTGGCCCTGATTAGGGGTTCAGCCAATCCGGCTGAGGCCAAAGTAGGTTTGATCAGTCGTTTTGAGCTTTCCGAAATCCAGGCCCAAACCATTTTAGATATGCGTTTGCAACGATTGACCGGTCTGGAACGGGACAAGATCGTCAAGGATTATGAGGAGATCATCAAGCGTATCGAGTGGTTGAGAAGTGTACTTGGCGATGATGCCCTGGTCGTCCGGATCGTTCGGGAAGAGTTTGAAAAGATTCGTGATGATTATGGTGATGAGCGTCGGACGGAGATTATTGACGCTCCGGACGAAATCCTGCCCGAAGATCTCATTGTCCCGGAAGAGATGGTGGTCACCGTTACTCACAAAGGATATATCAAGCGAAATCCCCTCAGCCTATACCGGGCCCAGCGACGCGGCGGCAAGGGAGTTCGTGGAATGACCACGGTGGAAGATGATTTTGTGACTAATCTCTATATCGCCTCCACTCTGGACACCTTTCTCTTTTTCACCAACCGGGGCCGTGTTTTCTGGCGCCGGGTCTATGAATTGCCGCTGGCCGGCAGGACCGCACGGGGCAAGGCCATTGTCAACCTGCTGGAATTGGGAGAGAATGAAAAGATGGCGGCTATCCTGCCGGTGGCCAATCTGGCCGAGGCCGATGAGTCAAAAACCGTGTTGACGGTAACCAAAAAAGGGAGGGTCAAAAAGACCTCCATTGCCGCATACAAACGTCCCCTGCGCAAGGGAAAATTCGGCCTGACCATCAAGGATGATGATGAAATACTCACCGCAGCCATAACCTCCGGAGAAAATGAGCTTTTCCTGGTAACCAAAAAAGGGTTGTCCATTCATTTTCATGAGTCCGATGTTCGCACCATGGGTCGACTGGCCGCCGGAGTCAAGGGGATTACTCTGGGTGAAGATGATGAGGTGGTCGGCGTGGTTGTCCTGACCAGTGAAGACTCCATTCTGACGGTCACGGAAAACGGCTACGGCAAGAGAACGGACGTCAGTGCGTATAAATTGCAGCGACGCGGCGGCAAGGGCGTGTTTGCCATCAAGACCAGCGAGCGCAACGGTATGGTTGTCGGCGCCCTGCAGGTGGTGGATGAAGATCAGGTCATGCTGATCACCAATTCCGGCAAGGTGATCCGCATGCCCATGGATACGGTACGGATTATCGGTCGGAACACCCAGGGTGTGCGCCTGATCAACCTGGCCGATGGAGAAAAAGTCGTCGGTCTGTCCATGCTGGCCCGTGAAGAGGTGAGTGAAGATGAGGAAATCGGAGGTGAAGAAAAAGGCGATGAATAAAACGGCGGTTATCGGGGCCGGAAGCTGGGGGACGGCCCTTGCCGAACTGCTCGCCGATAAGGGCGAGAATGTATGGCTCTGGGGCCATCGACCGGAACATATTGCGCAAATACAACGGGAAGGTGAAAACTCCCGCTATTTGCCCGGATTTCCCCTGTCGGAAAACCTGAACCTGGAAAAAGACCTGGAAAGGACGGTCCGCGATGCCGACTGTGTGATTATGGTCGTCCCCTCCCATGGCTACCGGCAGGTGTTCTGCAGTCTCCTCCCCTTTCTCCAAAACGGTGTTCGGCTTGTTTCCGCCGTCAAGGGCATAGAAATCGGCACCCGCCAAACCATGACCGAATTGATGATTCATGAGGCCGGTTCCCGCGCCGTGGATTTTTCTTTCGGCGTTCTTTCCGGACCAAGTTTTGCCAAAGAGGTGGCCGACCATCAGCCCACGGCGGTGACGGTCGCCTTTGCCGACATTGAAGACGCCCGTGCCGTGCAGTATCTCTTTGCCACCGATTATTTTCGCGCCTATACCAGCACCGATGTGATAGGTCTTGAAATTTCCGGCGCCATGAAAAATGTTATTGCCATTGCCGCCGGTATCAGCGACGGTCTTGGATTCGGTCTTAACACCAGGGCCGCTCTCATTACCCGTGGTCTGGCGGAAATAACCAGGATGGGAGTTACCATGGGCGCCCTCCCCTTCACCTTTTCCGGCCTTGGTGGAATGGGTGATCTGGTGTTGACCTGCACCGGTAATCTCAGTCGAAACCGCACGGTGGGCCTTAAACTCGGCAAAGGAAAAAAGCTTGCAACAGCCCTTTCCGAAATGACCATGGTGGCCGAAGGTGTAAAGACGACCAAATCCTGTTATAACCTTGCCGCCTCCCTTGGTGTTGAAATGCCCATCCTGGAACAGACATACCGGATTCTTTATGAGGACAAGGACTGCATGCAGGCCGTGCGGGAACTCTTTGGACGGGATCTTAAGGAGGAGTTGGACGAAACCCTCTCCTGATCCGGAGCCCTTGTTTTCTGCTCTATTTCAGATGGTGGCATCCTCTCCGGCAATCAACGATTATTTTCCATTTTCAGGTGAGATCATGAAATCTTTTTCCCTGTTTTTTCTTGTTGTTCTGTTTGCCCTTTCCGGTTGCACCGGCCCCCAGCCGAAAACAACACAATCCACCGATAAATCGGTGGATCCAATACCCCTTCCCTCCACCTATATCGGCCGCATTCCCTGCCCGGATTGTGACGGGATTGATATTGTCCTTAATTTCAAAAAAAACGGCCTCTATCAACTTCGAAAAACCACCATCAAGGGAAAGACATGGGACAGCGTGGCGGAAATAGGACGCTGGAAGTATGACCGGACCGAGAAGCTTATCGTACTTGGCAACAAAAGGGGTTCGCTTAAGACTCTGCAACTGGTTGATCGCGATACCCTGCGCCTCCAGGATGTTGAAGGGAAAAAATTAACGGCAAAGCAGAATTATGAACTGCACAGGAACCCCACTCCGGACCCTTTTCCCGATTCCGTTCGCATGCGAGGTATGTACAGCGCCCACGGTGATACGGGGTTTTTTACCGAATGTACAACTGGTATCCGCTTTCCCGTGGCCACTGAAAAAGCCTATAGAGAGCTTGCCAACGCCTATAACAATACTCCCCATGGCCAGGAGGAACAACTGCTGGTCCTGCTGGAGGGGAGTCTTCAACAGGGTCCGACCACGAACGATGATGGAGAAAATGGAACAGAGGAGCTTGTTGTCACCAGGTTTCTCAATATTTTTCCGGGCCAGGGTTGCCGGGGAGATCATCGACGCCTGAGTTTATTTAATACCACCTGGAAACTCATAGAAATAAACGGTAAGCCCGTCACCCTGGCCGACGGTCAGGAGGAACCCTATGTTATTCTTGATATCAAGGGAAATCGGATGCATGGTTTTTCCGGCTGCAACCGGTTTTTCGGCACTTATCTCATCAAGGGAGAAATATTTGTCTTTAACAAGATGGCGGCAACCCGCATGGCCTGTATGAAGGGCCTTTCCCTGGAAGATGCCTTTCTTGAGGCCATGCACAAAACCGAGGCCTATCGGTTGCAGGATGGAATCCTGGAACTCCGCGACCGGGATGAGCATATCCTTGCCCGTTTACAGGCAGCAAAGTAGACAGGGAGTTGAGAAATCTATTTTCTCTGTAATCTACCTCTTAGACCAGGGAAACAACTCTTCAATTCAACTCGTGTTTTGTCCTTAATTTTACGCTGTCAATATTTTCACACCAAAAGAGAACACCTGCCAGGAAATATCAACAAAATCAGTCTACTGAAAGCAGTCATGCAAGAGGTTACGGGTGTTTTTTGATCATCTCCCGGTCGGCGGCTTTATCTGCGGCCATCGCGGCGCCCGTTCCATCGCCCCGGAAAACACTCTTATGTCCATGGTTAAGGCCATGGAGTGTGGCACCCATTGCCTGGAAACCGATGTCCGGATGAGCAAGGATGGTGAACTTGTCATCTTCCATGATAACACCCTTGCCCGGACAACGGATGTCGCTGATCGGCCTGAATTCCAAGCCATGTGTCCATGGCGGACCGAGTTGTTTACAGCGTGGCAACTTGAGCAGCTTGATTGCGGTTCCTGGTTTCTTCGTGATGACCCTTTCGGCACCGTCGAAAGCGGCGAGGTACCGGCAGAAGAGTATGATACCATACGCAGACAGAAAATCCCCCGGCTGGTCGATTTGTTGAATTTTTCCCGGAAGAATTCATATCCCGTTAATTTGGAAATAAAAGACCGTGGCGATTCGCCGGGAAAGACGGAAATAGTCGACCTGGTTCTGGACATGCTTGCGGCTACTCAGACCATGGACCTGATTTTGCTCTCCTCGTTTCGTGAGGAATATCTGCGGCGGGCCGTGGCCCTGAATCCACATGTTTCCATAGCGGTGTTGGCAGAAAAACAGCATCATCCTGATCTGCTTCCCTATCTTAAAAGTTTTCCCGCCAGCGCGTATCATCCCCATGAAAAACTCTGCACAAGGGAAATTATTCACCATGTGCAGGGAGCCGGGATTCGTGTGAACTGCTGGACGGTCAATGACAAGAAACGGGCGGGAGAACTTCTCCGGTTCGGCGTCGGCGTGATAACGGACCGGCCGCAGCGGTTGGTTGCCGGATGAAGGCAAAGTTCCCCCGATCACTTCTATAGGGAAAGACCCATGAACCGTGAACGCATGCTTCGGGCCGTTAGAGAACAGGGGGCCGATCCCTGGGACATCATTGTGATCGGCGGCGGCGCAACCGGTTTAGGCACCGCGCTTGACGCGGCATCGCGCGGCTATAAAACATTGCTGCTGGAGCAGTCGGATTTTACCAAGGGGACATCAAGTCGCTCCACCAAACTTGTTCATGGAGGAGTAAGGTATCTGGCCCGGGGCGATATTTCCATGGTTATGGAGGCCCTGCATGAACGCGGTCTTTTGCTGAATAATGCCCCGCACCTGGTATCGACTCAATCCTTTAT
>WGCP01000113.1 GCA_015493715.1 Desulfobulbaceae bacterium | reverse complement strand
CTATTTAAGACAAAATACCCGCAACCCAAAAAGGCGCAGGCACCTGAAAAAATTCTCGAAATCTTCGCTTGCCTGTTTTTTATGACGGAAATTCCGGATAACGCACTAAAACTACTCTGTTGCGCCCACATGCCTGTTCACCCGGACATCCGCCGGGCGGAGGACTTCTTCATTCCAGGTAAACCCTGTCCGCAATTCCGCGCTGACCGTGCCGTCTTCAACCTCCGTTAAAGCATCCGTTCCCACGGCACGCATTATCTGCGGGTCAAACCGACGCCCTAACGCTTTTATGGGATGAACGTCACAATCGGCAAGCAGGTCAAGGATTCGGTCCAGTATCATTTTTTGTCCCTCCCGCATGGAACGGATAACTTGTTTCTCATTGTCCCGGCACAGACCCAGCCGAAACAACAATCCAGCAGGACGGGTAGCAGGAAAGGCGTGGATGGAGGACTGAATTCTATCATAAAGTTCAAGCAATCCGTTGAGCATAGGTTGCAGAACCGATATATCGGCGTTGCTGTCTTGTTTTTTGTTGCTCTCCTGCAACAGGGAGTACAGTCCGGCGGTTCCCTGTTGAAGACTTCCGGCGGTTTTTTTAAAATCATCCAGTCCCTGCTTGATAAGACGTGATTCTATTTTAACCTCGTTTTTCAGGGCGATGATTTCACTATAAAATGAATACAGATCAAGTTTTACAGCCGGTTTATCCTGGTCTTGGGAAGCTTTTTCAAGGTAGTTTTCAAACCGTTGAACCAGCTGTTCGTTGCTGAGTTTTGCCATGGCTATTCCATATCAACGGTAACGATCCGACGGACTGCCGCCGCAAGCAATCTTTGCAGGGACACCAGATCAGGTCTATCCCCTTCGGCATCTTCCCTGATATCCCGAATTAATGCATCTACATCAGGAACAGCGGCATCGAAAAGGGCAAACTTTACCCTGTCCTTTTCGGTTTTCACGGCTTCATAGGCGGTACAGATTCGCTGAAATTCATCTGGAAACCGTTCAGGCGGGAACCGTTTGACCATAGCAAGATAGCCTTTTTTTACGGCATCGTCACCGCTCTCCCTTGGTATGTTCAAAATTTCAAACGGGGTTTTCATGGAAATAAATCGAGTTGAGTTGGATTGTTATTGTCAGTATCATCATCGGATGTTTCCTGCAATGCGTTGTCTGTTTTCGGGGACTGGCGCCGTCGGGGATGGGGGGATGGGCCCAATTCGCTGGGAAGAAGGCCCTCGGGCAGGACTTCGGAAATAACTGCGTCATATTCATCGTCCGTCGGTTCGGTCCCCGCAGCAAGGTGATCCTCAAATTTTGTCTCCAGGATCTTTGCGAGCAATTGCAAAGGATTCCCCCCCGTCCCGATTCCCTTTAAAGGTGAATCCCCAACAATGAAATTATCTATCAGGTTCGCAACTTCCCTATCCCCACTTCGTCCGGCATCAAGCCAAGCCTTGTCAAGCAAATTGTATTGTTTTCTCGTCAATCGTTTTTTACCCCCCATTGTTTTTGCATAGATACAATAATATTGCAGGAGGGGATCTTCGGACTTTTTCTTTATCGCTGCCTTTGCATAGGCCAGCAGCAAATCATAATAATGCTTGTCGTAAAAAAAACGGCAAAGCTTCCGCAGTTCAGTCCGATTCCAATCTAATTTAGCCCCTTTCTTCAACCAGGGAATCACAACAGAGCCTATGGATTGCAGGACATTATCTTTCTCCCCATCAAGCTCCGTCATTGCGTCCATAATCTGTAACAATTCCTTTTGATCACGGGTTGCCCGTAACTCTGCTTTCAATCGGGAGGCAAAAAGTTTGCTCCATTTTTTCGGCAAACCCAGCGACAATGCCTCGGCATATATCCAAAAATGGGCGAGGATTCGGCTCTCGGCCTTGCTCTCACCAACGGCAATAAATTTCATACCACCAGCCTCATCACCTGCCGGCAGGTTAATCAGTCCATGGCATATTTCAATTTTTCCCCGGCCGATATTTGCCCGATCATACGAAGCCGCCGCCTCACATTCCCGGCAGGCAAGTTCATATTTTTTTAAGCCCGCAAGCTTATGGGCATGGGCAAGATGGGCATCGATAAGCAGCCGCCGCACCCTGGTGTTGATCGGATCAATCTTCAGGATTCGCGCCGCGAGCCGACTTGCCTTTTTAAAGGCACCGCGCCGGGATGTTGTCTCTACCCCGAGCAGAAGTATATCCGTGTCTTCGGGAAATTTCTCAAGCATAAAATTAAGATGCCTGTACTGTTCTGCGGGACTGATCTGCAGTAAATGGAAAATTCGAAGATACGTTTCTTTGTCGTCGGGATCGTATTGCAGACTCTTTTGCAATGTATCCCGGATTGCATTGACATCATATTCTCCCGGGTCTTTCTCCATCACCTCGGCAACATGCCGATACAGCATGGCAATTTTCAAAGAATCTGCAGGATCATTTTTCAGAATAAGTTCCTTGCAGGCAGCCTCCCATGCTTCGGCAACAGCAAAATATTCATCTTCAATCTCCATGGCAAGGGCCTGCAGCCGACGCGCTTCAAACCTGTCCCGTATTCCGCCGAATCTACGTAAAAAATCCTGGAATTTACCCGGTGCATGGGGCAGGAGTCGATAGCAAATTTTTCGGAGTCGTTGACTGCCAAGGCATTTTCCGGAGGTAACCAGATACTGATAGAGAGAAGACGGAGTTTTGCCATGGTTTTTTAAGGAGTCAAGGAACCGGATGGTCTTTGCGTCTAACCCGACAAGAGAGCGAACAATCCTTCTGTCGGATGGAGATAATGTTTCTTTTTCCGAGTGCTCATTGTTCTCCGGCAACAAATGACGATAAGGAAGGGTCATGTGAAAAAACGGGGAATTATGGTCGATCTTTTCAAAAAGAGCTACTGCCTCATCGGGCCGGGAATGAAAGGCGATCATTCCTTTAAGCGCCAGTCGAAAATTTTTATAGGGGGAACGAAATGGGATATTTTGCAGACTTGCCAGAGCGTCACTATCCTGCTTCAGGCTGTAGGCCCGCAAGGCCCGGCTTGCATGGGAATAGTGCAGTCGTAGGGATGAATCCTCGGGTAATACCGCAAAAAAAGTGTCCGTTTCCAGCCCACTGAGCAACAGGGCGGCAAAGGATTCGTCAATGGCCTGTTTCTGCTTTTTCGTCAATGTTGCTTCCACTGACCTGTAGGCCTGTGCAGCCTCATTGACTTTGCCTGCCTGAAGAAGAAGAACAACATGAAGGCTGGGAGAATAGTCCGGAAACAATATCTTGGCATTCTGGTAAATACCAAGGGCCTCCTTATACATCCCCTTGGCCGTTAGCTGGTTGATCCGGCCTGAAAAAGCGATATGAAGCGGCTGCCGCCACTGTTCATCACTTGTTTCTTTATAGAGGCGGCGAAATATTTTAATGGCCTGTCCGTATTGCCCTTTGGACAGGAATTTTTCCCCCAGGTCAGGCTGATTTGCCCCACAGGTCACGGCACTATTTTTATTTCTTCTTCGTTTCTTTTTCTTTTTAGCCATCTCTCTACTGTTGCGCCATTATAAAAGAAGGACTGCCCTGTTGCATCAAGACGAAATACAACGATTTTCATCCACGAAAAATTTTCTTATCCAACCCCTGTATACTACGCCGGGAATGTCGATACCGATGAAGCCGACACAGCTTCTCAGGAACAACGAGGAAGACGATTCTCACGAGCTGTGCTACACTACATAATAAAACCTCAATTGAGCGACTCAGATAAAAATATATTTTATCAACGCCTGCAACGCTACCATAAATGAAGGTGATTCGACCATGAACACTGTAACAATTGCAATGAATATTGGCGATAAAAATCATGCTCGTTGTATCCTGAACAGATCGGGAAAATTCGTCTACCGGACAACAGTTGCCGATATCAGCAATTGAATAAAAAAATTTTCTGATTACCACCAAAGTTCCGGTTGCCTGGAACACGGATACCAAATCCGACCTAAATCCTGCAGTCGTCATGCGGCCAAGCCGCATCACTGTTCGTGCACCGAGAACATTGAGACAGGTGCGGATACAAGGAGGAACACGAATTTCGGCACAGGTATACTGCCTGTACATCGAGCAAAAAATTCGTTAATCCGACATAGTAGATGTGCCTGTATCGGCGTTCGAATGCCGGACAACTGCAGGATTCAGGTCAAATATTTGAAACACTGCGGCCGGCAATCCATCTTCACGGAAAGTATTGTGCAATGCCAATTAATATATTCCCATCCCACCCGTCCACACAAAAAATTGGACAACCACCGAGAGATACTCTATACTTTGATTTTTTATGGATCTCTTCAGAAGATATATTTTTACTGGGGTATGCACTTAGCTCAAGCGTCCACAAAATATAGTATGTATCCTGTCGGTTACGATGGCTTGAGGAGCCTCATCACCTACCCCGTGAGCAGTTACGAAATATCTTACAAGATCTGTATTCATGATAACTCGTAACTTCTCAATACGTGGTGGTAAAAAGACTGGATCCCCGATAACTACATTCGGGGATGACGATCGGAAATATCTTCAAATCCGTCATTCCGGCATGCTGTTGGCCGGAATCCAAAAGACACCATCAACCACAAAATATGGTATGTGCTGGAGTCAAGTGCATACCACAGATATTTTTATTCCAATAATTGTGCAGGAACAAGGGACGACATTGTTCCGGGAATGAGGCCGGACGTATACCGTATCGGCCATGCCGGTTGACAACTTAGGGGCTGTAAGGAAATAAGTGTAACAATTTTACGCTGAAATTTTGTTCATTTTCAAGGCGCGTAATGAGTTGTATAGTCTCTTCTATTCAGCTCTTTACGCAACGTAGAAAATGGGCAAAAGGGCAAGCAGGATGTTACACTTATTTTTGCACAGTCCCTTATGACGGCTGAAGCCGCCCCTGCATTTTTATTCGTGGTAATCAACTCTATTTTTATTATGCACAAGACCACAAGCAACGTCATAGTTTTTCTTTTTCTGGTTCTTGCCGCATCTCCAGGATGGTGCACTGATGCACAGACGGCTTACCCGCAAAAATGGACGGTGATTGAAGCGGTCCGGCAGGCGCTGAAGGGAAATCCGGATGCCGGCATCGCCCGCCATCGAATAGAGGCGGCCAGAGCCGCCATCACCCAGGCAGGAGCGGCTTTTTATCCACGTCTTGATCTCGGCGCCGAATACGGCGGTACCGACAATCCTATTTTTTCCTTTGGCAATATCCTCAATCATGGATCGTTTTCAAACAGCATCAACTTCAATGATCCAGGCGTAACCGACAATCTTCGCCTTGCCGCAACCCTGCGCTATCGCCTATACAACGGCGGCCGTGACCAGGCAGGACTTGCGGCGGCAAAGGCGCAACACCAGGCCGAGCAGCAACAACAGGCGGCAGTATTGTCCACCCTTGCGGACCAGGTTGTGCGCAGTTTTTATACCATTGTCCAGGCGAAAGAAATCGTCGCAGCCCGCAAATCAGCTGTCACTGCTATTACGGCATCTCTTGCAGTGGCAAAGGCCCGCTATACAGCCGGTGATCTGCTCAAAGCGAATCTGCTTGATATTGAAGTACAGCAATCGGCCGCACACGAACGACTTATCCAGGCCCATCACGGCTATGATCTGGCAAAACGCGCTTTTCTCAATCTGCTGGGTCTTCGGCTTGACGATGTCCACCTTGATGTTGATCAACAAGTTCCCCAGCAGGTTCCCGAAAATCCGAATGGCAATGAACGCCCGGAAATAAAAAGTCTGGACGCCATGATCCAGGCGGCCGAGAAACAACTGACCAGGGCTAAAGCCGGCTACCTGCCCACCGCTGATCTGTTCGGCAGCTATCAGGTGGATCAGGGTTTTGTCAATGAATCGGGCAGCGGCAACTCCTGGACGGCCGGGGTGCGCATGAATTACAACCTGTATGAGGGCAGCAGGACCCAGGCCGCCATAGCAGCCGCAACGGCTGATCTGGCCAAAGCCAAAGAACTGAGACGAAAAATGAGCCTGGCTATTACCCTTGAGATTGAACAGGCGCAGTTAGCGCTTAAACAGGCTGAAGAACGACTTGTGGTCACCGATAAGCAGGTACGGCTTGCCCGGGAAAGCGCCCGTCTCTTTCGGGAACGGTTCCGGGAGGGCGTCATTCTCTCATCCAGCCTGATCGATGCGGAAAACCGGCTGACCGATGCCCTGGTGCATGCCTCTATTGCCAAGGCCGCCAAAAAAATAGCCATTGCCGATCTGCGCAGGGCCGCAGGCCTTACTCAGTTTCCCCTTGCCGATACGGGTGCGACACAATCTCAATTATCTTCTTCCTTTTAAAATAAAAAAACCAATGCCCTCTTTACTTGCCATCCTTTTCTTCTGTCTTGTCGGCGCGCCGCTTTCCGGACGCGCTGAAAACACACAAACTCCATCGGCGGCCGCCCAACCGGTTCGGGTCCAGGCCATCACCGTCAAAAAAATGGAACTTACGTCACGCGTTGAGGTTGTCGGGACGGTGCAGGCCGTTGACCAGGCAATTATTGCCGCAAAGATATCCGGCACAATCGTGGAGCTGCCCGTTGTCCTCGGATCCAGGGTCAACAAAGGAGAGCTGCTGGTCAGAATCAATGCCCGGGAAATATCCGCCCGGGTTCAGCAGGCACAGGCACAGCTCGCCCAGGCAAAGCGCAACCTGCAGCGAGAGAAAAAACTCTTAAAGCAGCACGCCTCAACACCGGAGACCGTCAAATCCATGCGTGACATGCTGGCAATCGCCCAGGCCGGGTATCATGAAGCGGCAAGCATGCTCAGCTACACGACAATACAGGCCCCGTTTGCAGGTGTTATCACCAAAAAAATTGCCAACACCGGTGATTTGGCCACGCCCGGCATGCCGCTTTTGCGCCTGGAGGATGACCATCGTCTGCAGGTGGTTACGGCCATCCCGGAAAGCAGCGCCCCGGCCATTAAACTCCATGACCGGTTGCAGATCTCAATTCCGACGGTCGCAAAGAAACTCACCGGTGAAGTGGCTGAAATATCACCGGTCATTGACCCGCGATCCCGCACCATGCCGATCAAAATCAATCTCAACGATTCCATAGGACTGCACACGGGAATGTTTGCACGAATTACCCTGCCGGGCCGATCATATACGACACTGATGATCCCGAAAGCCGCCATTGTTCCCTTTGGACAACTCAAAAAAATATTTGTGGTGGATAAAAACAGGGTCCGCCTGCGACTGGTGCGAACCGGACTGCGCAAAAACGGCCTGGTTGAAATCCTCTCCGGCCTTGAGGCGGGAGAGCTGGTTGTCATACGAGGCAACCGCCTCCTGACCGGCGGCCGGGAAGTGCGTATTGACAAATAAGTCAATACCGCGTTCTCAAAAAAACGTAACTGTTCAGGAGCACCCCATCTCCGAAGTCTCGTACCTCGCTATCTGCACGGTCAGGCCTGATTCCCATAGGAATCACTATAGTTCACAGGCCTGCCTGCACAGATATGGAGCACTCTTGAACAGTTACAGGCTGTGACCGGGGAAGTTTCCTGCATCCACCTGAATAGTTATAAAAAAATAATCGAAACCGGAAAAGATTTTTTCCGAACATCTATGGATAACACACCCAAAATACATCGTGGATTTGCCGGGAAGCTGGCATCCATG
>WGCP01000112.1 GCA_015493715.1 Desulfobulbaceae bacterium | reverse complement strand
TCACCTTTCACCCTATATCTTCCTGTTTTCACACAATTTTATTAAATATTTTTTCCCTATAGGCACAGAATTTGAAGTTCTTCTTGATAGATATTCTTACTTGCATTCAATTATCATTACAGGCTGATCAATTTTCAGGAAACTTCAGTATCTGAATAACCTCCTGAATTTCGGGGGCTCCATAATTCGCTCCTCCGGTTTTGACCTGCAGGTTTGATAAAATTTGAGCATGACCTGCACTGTGGGTGTGGCCGCACAGAACCGTTAACTGTTTTTCTGGCCTTTTGTTCATGATGATTTTCAGTTCATCTCCAACAGCTTTACACGCAAAGTGTGGAAGGAAGTTGTCATCAGAAATATTCCCGTTATGCCAGCAAGCTTCTCTAAACGGAGGGACGTGCGTTAATAAAATGATTTCCTTATAACTATTTGTAGCTATTAGTAGAGCACGTTTTATATATTCTGCTGCTTCATCACCTAGCCGGTTCAGTAAGAAAAGACGATTTTTCCCCCTATGATTCAAAAAGTCTTTGATTTTGATATAATCATTTAAAATGACAGTTGACTTCGAATAATTACCCAGCCTGCCGTCAGCCCATCCACCATGTCCGATGAGGCAAGTATCCCTTGATAATTCAACAACTCCTTGTTGAGGCAACCAAAAAAGATTTGTTGAATGTTTAACAAGCTCTTCGACCTTTTTTTTTGTAGTACCTATCCTGTCTCCATAATAATCGTGATTGCCAAGTACGAAATATATTGGGGTATTGACGAGTTCTTCAGCTAATCGCAAATGACTTACAAGGCTGTAGGAGTTAGAAATATCACCTGTCAAAAAAAGTCCTGATAAATTTTGCTTGGCAATTTTTTCAAAAAAATCGGTTATCTTCTGTTCATTTAAAAATTCTAAATGTATATCAGTTAGCCAAGCAAAGTTCATTTTCAAGTTTGTTTTTTTGGGGTTGAGTAATACACGCTGTTTCTTGTTTTTTTTGGTTTTTTCCAGGCGTAGCTGGTTTCTTCACTCCGTCAATCGGGTAATTTCTTCTTCTATCTCATCTATCACCCGGTCCAGAATAAATGAATTCATGCTGAATGGAGTACGCTCGGCGATGAATTTCAGTTTCAGATAGAGGGGCTCGTCGATCCTTAGCGGCAAGGTCTTTTTCACATCCTCCCGGACATGGGGTTCTTCCCACGGATAGACTTCATTTGCCTTGGTGCTTTTTTTCCCCGCACCGGCTGCAAATTTATCAAGGTCTTTGTCTTTACTTATTTTTGGGGTTGAACGGAGTACAGTTTTCTTTTTAGTAGCCACCATAGACCTCTTTGTAGAGTTGATTCATTTCATCAGCTGCTTTTTTGTCCTGTTTCCATTCGACAACGGAAAGGCCGTCTCGTCCTGATTTGCGAAAAGCTATGCGATCCCTGAGTACGGAGTCGAGCAGGGAGAGGTGTTGAAATTCTTCTTTCTCAAAAAATTCACGGGTTTCCAGATCTTCACGAACTGCGGGATTAGTGGACACTCGGTTCAGGACAATAAAGGCCTGTAGGTTCTCGTTTAATCCTTGGGCCATCTCCACAAGCTCATCCATCTGCCGAATGGTCCAGATGTCGAACTGAAAGGGTTGAACCGGGATGTATACCCGATCGGATACGCCGAGGGAATAGCGCAATTCCATGGAATCCCTGCCGCCGGCATCAATGATAATTTCGTCATATCTTTCAGCCAGGTCACGCACCTGTGAAGCTAAACCTTTACCGAATTTTTGTACAGAGGCGATTCGGGGTTCAATTTCGCTATCTTCCCGGACGGTTGCCCAGAAAGAAGCTGTTCCCTGCCGGTCCGTGTCCAGCAGTAAAACGTCTTTCCCCTGCAGGGCCAGCATGGCCGCCATGTTGGTTGCCAAGGTAGTTTTCCCGGTGCCGCCTTTTTCGCCGCCGAATAATACGATACTCATATATCTATTCCGTATTCAATTGCACAGTTACAGCCTAATCCATACTGGATGATATGATATCATTTTCCAGGTGAAAGGCAACAGCATTCTCCCGGAATCCACAAATCATCTCATTTTTCTCCTTGAATCGCACGAAAATAGTGTATACTATAAAAGTGTAAATTATTTGGAGGTGTGTATGGTAAAAAATATTACGTTAAGCGCGGATGACATGCTGATCAAACGGGCCAGGGAAAAAGCTCAACGTGAAAATACGTCATTGAATAAGCTCTTTCGATCCTGGGTGAGAAAATACGTCAATCGTGACAATATTGATAACGAGTATGACCGCCTGATGGAGAATATGGCGGACGTAAATGCTGGACGGAAGTTTTCCCGGGACGAAATGAATGCAAGGTAAATTCTTTTTAGATACCAATATTTTTGTTTATTCCTTTGATGGTACTGCCCATGAAAAACAGCAACAGGCCAGGGAGCTGATCAAATCAGCCTTGCGATCCGGCAACGGTCACATCAGCTTTCAAGTTATCCAGGAATTCTTTAACGTCGCAACCAGAAAATTTGCAACCCCCATGTCCCTTCTGGCCGGCAAGGAATATTTCGACAAGGTGTTCATGCAGCTTGAGGTAATCTCTCCGGATGGCGAGTATATAAAAACCGCCCTGGACATTGCCGCAACCACGGGATATTCCCTGTATGACGCCTTGATAATTTCTGCCGCGCTCAAGGCCGGGTGCAATACCCTGTACACTGAAGACCTGCAGAACGGGCAGAAGATCCGTAACCTTACTATTGTCAATCCATTTACAGCCTGAAAAAAAGTTTCACCCCCGGAGCATATTTTTGTGTTGCGCTTTCGTCTCATGCGTCAACAAAAATAAAAAAGCCGTCCCCCGAAGGAGACGGCTGCGGTTATGGAAAGTAATGAAGTGATGGTCAGGCCGCCACTGGTGACAGACTGGCTTCTGCCTGTTTCAACTCGGCCATCTTTTCGGTCAGGACCCAAAGTGCCTGGTTGAGCTTGATGTTTCGATCAAGGGCCTTGACCGGCCTGGTGGTTGTTCTTCGCATTCGACCGTTGCTACCTCTGGTGGTTCCTTTGAGGCCGCCGCGGACGATATTTTCCTGGATCACATTATAGGATGTCCAAAGATCTTTGCCCTTGTCATCGTACCGCCGTTCCTCAAGGAGCTGGTGCGGCTGGATCGGGGCCTGTTCGGGTTCGTCATACACCAGATTATGAGCAGCCTGGGCAAACACGCCTCGTTCATCCTGGGTCAGCTCGATAACCTTCATCTCGTCAACCCGTTCGGCAATGGCGCCGGCAGCTGCAGCAATCTCTCTGGCTGAATGAACAAAATCATCCGGCTTGAAACCGATATGCTTGTGGCTGAAGTTGGCAAACTCGGAGGCCACCATCAGACCGTTTTCACAGACCAGCCGATAGACCGAGGCAATTAATTTGAATGCACAGCCACGATCATGGGAATTGAATAAAACAAGATCAACCCGTTCGCCGTCAAACGAAAGGCCGTTCTTGGCAAAACGGATCAGGTGCCGCTGGTATCCTTCCCGCTTGGCAACCCGGACTGCGCTCTGCTCGGCATGGATGGGAAACCATCCCGCATCACGCAGTAAGTCCACGGCGGTCAGGGTCGGCACAAATGAATAGCGTGCAGACACTCCGTCAATAGGTTCAAAAGAACCTGCGGCCGGGGCAAGCGTTATAATCTGATCGTTGGTTAAGGGGGTAGGTGCTGTCATGGTCTTGTCTCCTTAAATATTGAAAAAAGAGGGGACAAGACACCACTCCCGTCAGGGGCAGGCTTGCCCCCTGGTTGGGGTTTTCTATTCTGCGGATTGCTTCAAAACGGAATCAATGGCTGATGCCAGCTCATAGGTCGTGTCCGCCGCCAATCCGGCAATTCTTCGGTTGGGTATGGTATTCAGGACATGCAGACATTGCTTGAGCAGTTGCCTGTACTGATTTCGTTCACGAACCAGGCCCTGAACCTGTTTTCTATCACACTGGGTAAAATCCATTTCTTCCTCCTCAGATATTTGCGAATACCCATTGCCCGATATGTTCGATGGCCTTTTCCCTGCTGATGCTGTGAAATCGACCGCCTCTTGAGGTCATCACACCAACATAGAACTTGGCATCTTGAAGTTTACGGAGATTCACACACCACATGGCCGCATGACGCAGCATGGCCTGGCCGCTGTACTGATTGCGGCAAAACACATCGCTGATTCCGTCAGGCTCAATCACCATCAGGATTTCTCCCTGGCAGTCATGGAGCAGCGGTTCGTTTTGGGTGTATTGAAAGGATCCTGCAGTAACAGGATGGGGAGTGCCGGAAGGGAGTTGTTCTACTTGCATCATCTTGCCTCCTGGTCAGTAAGTCGGGGGCAAGATTCTCCCGCACAGGGACAATTCTGCCCCGTATATTGGGATTTTTTCTATTTCCTTTTCTGCAACAAGCCAAGATCGGTAAAGGAGATAATCTCCTCGCCAATCACCAGGTGGTCCAGAACCCGAACATCGATAACCAGCAGAATATCCATGAGGGTATGGGTCAACTCGATATCCTGCCTGCTGGGCTGGGATTCACCGGATGGATGGTTATGGGCAAAGATGACAGCCGCAGCGTTGAGCTGCAAGGCTTCTTTGACCACTTCCCTGGGATGGACTGTGGCCCGGTTGATTGAACCCCGAAACATCTCCTTGAATGCCAGTACCCGGTGGCTGGCGTCCAGAAACAGACAGGCAAACACTTCGCACTGTTTGTCCCTGAGCCGGTAGCCCATGGCGGATTTGGCATCTTCAGATGAGGAAATATGGGCTCCTCTCCGTAACCGGTAGCCGCTGAGCCTGTTTGCCTCGGTGAGAACCAGTTTCTTGGGTGCGGGACGGTAACTACCATCCCGGTCTTTGACAAAAAGCATTGATTGCCTCCTTTGTTTGCAGAGGAACCAATGCCCCGGCAGGGGAAGGTTCCCCTGGTAGGGTTTTGACTGTTTTCGTTTATGCCGTTGCCTTCTGCCGGACTTCGGCCAGCACAAAGACATTGGACTGTTGAGGTTTATAGATACGGATCGGTTTATCGTTGATCTCACCGCAGCCCTTGCGGTCATACCAGCCGACCTTTCTGCCGGCCCAGTACACGGCTCCGGCTTTGAGCTCGAACCGGTTCCGATCCACATA